>JAKPEO010000102.1 GCA_029551925.1 bacterium | reverse complement strand
AACTACTCCATTTACTTTTATTGCTACTGCCGAAGTCATAGCGTTATTAGGAGCAAAACCTGTATTTGTAGATATTGAACCAGAAACTTATAATATTGATATTACCAAAATTGAACAAGCAATCACCAAAAAAACAAAAGCGATAATTCCGGTTCATTTATATGGTCATCCTGCTGATATGGATGAAATTATGGCAATTGCTAAAAAATATAATTTATTGGTAATAGAAGACGCTTGTCAGGCAATAGGCGCAATATATAAAAATAAATTCGTATGCAATATTGGCGATTGCGGAGCGCTTTCATTTTTTCCAAGTAAAAATTTAGGCGGGTTCGGCGACGGAGGAATGATTATAACTAATTCTGAAAAATTAAATAAAGAATATTCAATGATACGTGTGCACGGACAAGAAAAGAGATATGTGCACGAAGTATTGGGAATAAACGGGAGATTGGATAATATTCAAGCGGCGATATTATCAATCAAACTACGCAGATTAAATGATTGGATTAATGATAGAATTAGAATCGCAAAAATATATTGCGCTGAATTTAAAAATATAGATGGAATTATTGCGCCGATTGTAAATGAAAATTGTAAACATGTATTTAATCAATTTACGATTCGCGTTAAAAATCGCGATGATTTTCAAAAAAAAGTTGAAGCGCAAGGCATTCCTACAGCCGTACATTATCCGATACCTTTGCATTTACAGCCGGCATTGAGATATTTGAATTATAAAGACGGTAGTTTTCCAATAAGCGAACAAATGGCAAAAGAAGTAATATCTCTGCCTATCTTTCCGGGAATGACTGAAACTCAGCAAGGAATGGTAATAGACGCAGTTAAAAAAGCGGTTAAATAAAAATGTTCATATCGCACAAGAATTTTTTTTTTGTAGTATTTTTGTTTGTTTTTTTATTTAATAGTATTGTGGCGGCTTCATATTTGCCCGCTTCGATAAATCTTATTGACAATATTGCGCTGCAAACGCAAAAAGTTGAAGGCGTGAAATTTGATAAAAATTATTTTATTAATGTTATCGATGCTGCAAAATTCTTTAATCTTAATTATATTTGGGAGCCGTTTACTAATACAATAGAAATTACCGATAATAATATAAACTTAAAAATGCGGTTGAACTCGGATTTTATATTGGTCAATAATAAAATTCAAATTTCAAAAAATAAACTCATATTAAATAATGGTGCAATATATCTGCCATTAGAATTTTTAATATATCTCAAAAATAATATTATTTCAATAAGTGGAAATAATGTGTATTATAAAAAAAACGCATTGTATAAATCCGATGATATTGCCGAAGCAATATTAAAGTCAGGCAAAATAAAATTACCGGAAATTCAAACGCAGCAGCGTTTGAAAAATTATCAAATCAAGACAATAATAATAGACCCGGGACACGGCGGCGGAGATATCGGAGCTGTTGGATATTCTAAAAAAACTTTTGAGAAAGATATTACATTGGCAGTATCGTTAAAACTTAAAAATATTTTGGAAAAAATATTGCCAAATGTCAAAATACTGTTGACCCGTACAACTGATGAATTATTGTATTTGGAAGAACGTTCGCAGTTTGCAAATAAAAATCGCGGCGATTTATTTGTCAGTATCCACTGTAATGCGGGCCCGTTAAATGTCAGAGGATTTGAAACTTTTTATTTTAGTTTAACAGAAGATGATGAAACTGAAAGAACAGTAAGATTATTAGAAAATAACGAAAAGTATCAATATCGTAAAGATAAAAAAAATATAAATGTGCTGGATTTTATTACTACTGATTTAGCGCAAATCAATCATATCAATGAAAGTATTGAACTCGCAAATTTAGTGCAGGCGCGATTAAGTGAACAAATACAAAGCGCTAATCGCGGCGCAAGAAAAGCGCGGTTTTTTGTCTTAAAAGATACTTTTATGCCGGCAGTACTGATAGAATTAGGATTTTTAACTAATGAATTAGAAGAAAAATTATTGACTAACGACGCATATCAAAATAAATTAGCTGAAGCGATTGCTAATGCAATTTCTGATTTTAAGAAAAAAATGGAATTGATAAAATATTCGGCGTTTTCTAATTAATAAAAATGAAAAAAAATTTTTTGTTATTTTTATTATTATTACTTTTTTTTCAATTAAAATTATTAGCGAATATCAAAAGTCAACAAGAACAGACTCCGGAATTATTCTATATTAAAAATGAAAAACATAATTTTTTGTTTAAAGATTTTAGATATGACCGCACAGAATTAGGAGTGATTTTATGGCGGCTTATTGGAAAGACAGCGTGGGTATTTGAAAAATCCAATCAAGTAGAATTGAATACCGGAATACTTGAATTCTATCAGCAATCGAGCGGCGGCAGCACAGCAGAGCGGCAGCAGTCCGCCGCGCAAAAAAAAAATCTGTTAAAATCTTCAAATAAAACCGAGATAAAATTTAATAATTGTTTGTTTAATCGCCAAAATAATCAATTAAAATTAAATAATGATATTATTATGACAATTTATAACGATACACCGCTGTATTTATATACAAATGAATTATTTTTTGATGGCAATAATATCGTAGAAAATAAAGTGAATAATACTTTTAGATATGATATTTACACTGTATTCAGTCAGGGACTAAATTTTAATACAAATAATAATAATCTGCGGCTGTTAAATAATGTTCATATTGCTGATAAATTCGGAAATAATTTATTTGCTAATAATGGATTTATTGATATTTCAAAAAATTATATTAGATTAAACGAATTGAAAAAAGGAAATTATAATAATTATAATGTTTTCGCAGATTACTGCGAATTAAGAAATAATCAAATAATTTTAGTGGGCAATGTAAAAATATTTAATGGACAGTTTGCGCTTAATGCAGATACGATTATTTACGATACTGTAAAAAAGCAAGTTTCTATTCTGTCAAATTTTAAAATTGACAGCGATACTTTTTTATATACTGGTTCTAATATAATTATAAATCTAAAAAATCAAAGTGGTTTTTCTAAAAATATAGGAGAATTGACATTAAAAAATCCGAATATAAAAATGTTATTTGGCGAATTTTTTTTTGATACGCCGCTGCTAACATTGGAGAAAAATATAAAAATTAATAATGATACCTATATGCTTACTACAAATGAATTAAAAATAAAAATAAATAATTTTCAAACTATTGATAAAATATATTCTGATACTATCTGCGATTTTGTTGAGAATACTATGTTCAGAAAAATATTTACTTGCGGATTTTTTGTGGAATTTGCTAATAACAATAGTCCGATTAGATTAAAATTATTAGACAAAGTAAAAATCCAAAATTACGAACATATACTTGAAGCGCAAAGCGGAATAATAGATTTTGCCGATAATATTATAAAAACCGCAAAATTTCAAAAAAATGTCAAATATAATTTTAATGATTATAAATTAGAATCGGATATTTTAAATGCTGATTTTAATAATGGCAATCTACAATCTATAAAAATTGACAGCGGTATCGCAGTTGTTGAAAGCGATACCTATCAAATAACTTCTAATAATCTAAAAATAGATTTTCTAACCAGCAATAAAATGAATTTTCAAAATTCTGATTTTTACTGCGAATTATTAAATAATTTTACAATTAAAAATAAAATTAATAATTCGTTCATAAATAGTAATCGCGGAAATTTTACTTATTTAAATAATAAGATTGATAATTTAAAATTTTCAGGCGCTATAAATGGTTTAATTTTAAATAATTGATAGCCTTCGCTAAAAATATTCGTTTAATTGCGGAAATGAAAAATGCGTTTTAATGTCAGTATTTTTCAAGGCGAATATAATATTATTTTTTTCAGTGTGCCAATATTCATTGAACGTTTCGCTGCTTTGATAAAGTTTCATAAATTTTACCGCCTTGTTAATATCTATATTTTTTAATTTTTCAACTACAATATTATACGGTGCGGTCGTAGTATTCAATGCTTCAAATTCGATTTTTGATACTATATTTTTCAAATCTTTTATTAAAACTAATGTATCTGTAAAATATGGAATAATAGGTCCTATATGCGCCCAGACATTGATATTATTTTCGCGCAGTTTTTTGATGGTTTCTAATCTCGTATTATAGTCAGGCGATTGATTTTCGAAATGTTGAGAAATTAAAGAATTATTAGATGTAATAGTAAAAAAAACCGATACTTTTGGCAATTTTTTTAATAATTCAATATCTCGAAGAATCAAATTACTGCGCGTCAAAATAACGGTCGGTATTTGAAAATCAATAAGTATTTTCAATATTTGTTCAGTTAATTTGTATTTTTTTTCGAGCGGCTGATATACTTCTGTAATAGAGCCGAGCATAACAACCGGTTTATTTTCTGCAGCGCTGATATTTAATTTTTCCAATTCTTTTTTTAATACTTCAACCGCGTTGATTTTTACATTTACAAATTCGCCCCATCCGCGAGTTTCAGATTGTTTTACGCTTCGTTTTAAATATTTCGCATAACAATATAAACAGCCGTATTGGCAGCCGATATAAGGATTAATAACATAATTTGCTAATGAAATTTTGGTAAGCGCTAAAACTTTTTGCGTTTGTATTTCAAAAATTTTCATATAAAAAATAAAAGCCGCTTTTGATTTTATTTCAATCAAAAGCGGCTTGATGATTTTTTGACTTTAAATTTTATAATCAAAAACTTTATTTTTTGTCATCTTTAACTTCTTCAAATTCCGCGTCAATTACATCATTAGGATTCGATGACGATTGAGAAGCGTTAGCGCTTGATTGATTAGCGCTAGCCTGATTCGCTGATTGTTGTTGCGCTGCTGCTTTTTGCTGAGCCGCTTTATATACTTCTTCTGATAATTTATGCACTGCTTGTAATGTTTCATCTATTGTTCTTTTAATTAAATCAACATCGTCTTTATCCTTCACTTCTTTTAAATGATTGATTGCATCTTCAATTTTTTTGCGTTCGTCCGCTGAAATTTTGTCGCCGAATTCTTTTAGTGTTTTTTCAGTATTATAAATCAAACTTTCTGCCTCGTTTTTTACGCGCACAAGTTCTTCCTGCTTTTTGTCTTCTTCAGCATGCATTTCAGCTTCTTTTATCATTTTATCAATTTCTTCTTTGCTTAATCCGCCAGGTTTAGTAATCGTAATCTGCTGTTCTTTGCCTGTGCCTAAATCTTTTGCGCTGACTTTTAATATGCCATTAGCGTCAATATCGAAAGTTACTTCTATTTGCGGCACGCCGCGCGGCGCTGGCGGAATACCGACTAAATCAAAGCGTCCTAATGTCTTATTATCTTTTGCAAATTTGCGTTCGCCTTGCAATACATTTATGCTAACAGCCGGTTGATTGTCAGCGGCTGTTGTGAAAATTTTGCTTTTCTTTACAGGTATTGTTGTATTGCGTTCGATAATTGGCTCTACTACTCCGCCTAATACTTCTACGCCTAATGTTAAAGGAGTAACATCTAACAATACTAAATCTTTTAATTTTGAATCGCCCATCAATATTCCGGCTTGTATCGCAGCGCCTACCGCTACAACTTCATCTGGGTTTATGCCTTTATGCCCTTCTTTTCCAAAAAAATCTTTGACTTTTCTCTGCACTAACGGAATGCGCGTTGATCCGCCGACTAATATTACTTCATTTATGTCAGAAGTAGAAATCCCAGCATCTTTTAACGCTTGACGGCACGGGTCAAAAGAACTATCAACCAAATCCATTATTAATGATTCAAATTTTGCGCGAGTTAAACTTAAATTCAAATGTTTTGGACCGCTCGCATCTGCTGTGATAAACGGCAAATTTATTGTGGTTTCTTGCATACCAGACAAATCTATTTTCGCTTTTTCTGCCGCTTCTTTTAATCGCTGCATTGCCATCTTGTCATTGCTTAAATCTATGCCTGTTTGTTTTCTGAATTCATCGATCATCCATTTCATTATTCGTTCGTCAAAATCGTCGCCGCCTAATCGCGTGTTTCCATTTGTTGATTTTACTTCAAATACTCCATCACCTATTTCTAATATTGAAATATCGAATGTTCCGCCTCCCAAATCATATACCGCAATTATTTCGTCTTTCTTTTTGTCTAAACCATATGCAAGAGCGGCAGCGGTCGGTTCGTTTACTATTCGCACAACTTCTAAGCCGGCAATTGTTCCGGCGTCTTTTGTCGCTTGTCTTTGAGCGTCATTAAAATAAGCCGGAACAGTTATTACTGCTTTTTCGACTTTTTCGCCTAAATAATCTTCCGCTGTTTTTTTCATCTTTCTCAATATTTCGGCTGATATTTGTTCAGGAGTATATGTTTTGCCTTGCGCCTTAACTTTGTAATTCGCTTCGCCCATATGTCTCTTGATTGAACTTATTGTGTTCTCGTGATTTGTTATCGCTTGGTTTTTTGCTATTCTTCCTACTAGTATTTCGCCGTCTTTGGTAAATGCTACTACTGACGGCGTAGTATTTGAACCTTCGGCATTAGGTATTACTTTCGGAGAGCCGCCCTCCATTACAGCAACGCAAGAATTAGTAGTTCCTAAATCTATTCCTACTATTTTTGCCATAATTCTCAACTCCTTAAAAATTTTAAAATAAATTTATTTATAGTATTTTTTATTCTTTTTTTGTTTTTTTGCCGACTTTGACAAGCGCTGTTCTTATTAATTTATCGTACATTTTATATGCGCTTTGATATTCTTCTATTATTTTATTGTCTTTTTCATCGTCTTCAACTTCTACGCATTGTATCGCTTGATGAATATTCGGATTAAAAATTTCATTTATTGATTTTATTTCAATTACATTATTTTTTATTAGTATTTTTTCTAATTCCTGTTCGATTATTTTAAAGCCGTCAATTATTTGTTTTGCTTTTTCAATACTATCAATATTTTCTGCGCTTGCGAATGCGCGTCTGAAATTATCTATTATTGGCAATAACTCCACTACAAAATTTTCAATTGCGTATTTTTTTAGTTCGCTGACTTCTTTTTCTTTGCGCTTTTTGAAATTTTCAGTATCAGCGACTGTCCTGCTAAGTATCTCTTTTAAATCATTATAATCTTTTTGCAATTTTTCGTAATCCGCTTCGCTTGTTTTTTTTTCTTCTTGCTGTATCTCAACAGTTTTTTCAGTATGAGCAGTTTCAGTAGAAACCATATTTTCTTGGGGTTCTGTTTTAGTTTCAATGCTGTTATTATTGTTGTTATCAGTATCAACTTTCGCTTCGTTATTTTTTTTATTTTCTTCCATATTTGCACTCCGTGCTACGTTCAAAAATCAATTAAAAGATTACTAATCATTTGCGATTGATAAAAAAATCAATCGCAAATGATTAGCGTTTTTAGTATGGTCTTACGGCTTTTGATTTATATTAATACATTCCGCCGCCCATACCGCCAGCCGGTGGCATTGCAGGCGCCTTTTCCGGTTCTGGCTCATCAGCTACCAACACTTCTGTTGTGAGCATTAAAGCAGCCACTGATGCAGCATTTTGTAAAGCAGAGCGCGTAACTTTTGTAGGATCAACTATCCCCGCTTTTACAAGATCTTCAAATTCTCCTTTAGCTGCATTAAAGCCGATATTAGTATCTTTCTTTTCATGCATTAATTTTTCAACTATTACTGAACCTTCATATCCTGCATTTTTAGCAATTTGTTTGATAGGTTCTAATATACAATCGCGAATTATTTCTACGCCTATTTGCTGATCGCCTTCTAATTCCATCTTCGCTATCGCTTTGCGCGCTCTTAATAACGCTACGCCGCCGCCCGGCACAATGCCTTCTTCGACTGCCGCGCGCGTTGCGCTCAATGCGTCTTCTACGCGATGTTTCTTTTCTTTTAATTCTACTTCTGTCGCAGCGCCAACATTGATTACTGCTACGCCACCTGATAATTTCGCCAATCTTTCTTGCAATTTTTCTCTGTCATAATCAGAAGTAGTTTCTTCGATCTGCGCTTTGATTTGCGTAATGCGCGCTTTTATATCATTTTTCTTGCCAGCGCCTTCTACGATTGTTGTGTTTTCTTTGTCGCATTTTACTGTCTTAGCTTTGCCCAACATATCCATTGTAGCGTTTTCTAATTTTAAGCCCAAATCTTGCGATATTACTTTGCCGCCTGTTAATATTGCAATATCTTGCAGCATTTCTTTTCTTCTATCGCCAAATCCCGGAGCTTTTACTGCGCAGACTTTTAATGTTCCGCGTAATTTGTTCAATACTAATGTCGCTAACGCTTCGCCTTCAACATCTTCGGCAATTATAAATAACGCTGACCCTGATTGCGCTATTTTTTCTAATAACGGCAGCAAATCTTTCATTGAACTAATTTTCTGGTCTGTTATTAAAATTAATGGGTCGTCTAATTGCACTGTCATTGCATCAGCATTTGTTACAAAATAAGGAGATATGTAGCCCCTGTCGAATTCCATACCTTCAACATGAGTTAATTCAGTTGACATCGATTTCGCTTCTTCAACTGTGATTACTCCGTCTTTTCCAACTTTTTCCATAGCATCCGCTATTAATGCGCCTATCGCTTCGTCATTGTTCGCTGAAATTGTCGCAACTTGCGCAATTTCTTCTTTTGTTTTTATCGGTTTGCTTACGCGCTTTAATTCTTCAACAACAGCAGCTACCGCTTTTTCTATACCGCGTTTGATTTGTATAGGATTCGCGCCGGCTGTTACATTTTTCAAGCCGCGAGTGTATATAGCTTGCGCTAATACAGTAGCAGTTGTCGTGCCGTCACCGCAATTGTCGTTTGTTTTTGTTGCGACTTCTTTTACTAATTGCGCGCCCATATTTTCGTATGGGTCTTTTAATTCGATTTCTTTTGCGATAGTTACACCGTCATTTGTAATTGTCGGAGCACCGAATTTTTTATCAATTACTACATTGCGCCCTTTTGGACCTAATGTGATTTTTACCGCATCCGCTAATTTGTTTACGCCGTTTAATAAATTTTTTCTGGCGTCATCTCCATAACTTAACATTTTTGACATAGTCAATTCCTCCTAAAAAAATTAAAATTATTTTTCAATTTTTGCTAAAATATCTGATTCTTTTAATATCAAATATTCTTTACCTTCGTATTTTACCTCGGTTCCTGAATATTTTCCGAATAAAATTTCATCGCCGGGTTTTACATCTAATGGTTCCCATTTACCGTCTTGATAACGCCCTTTTCCTACTGATATTACTTTCGCTATCTGCGGTTTTTCTTGCGCTGTGTCAGGAATATAAATCCCGCCAGCTGTCTTTTGTTCTTTGGCTTCTAATACTTCTGCCAATACTCTGTCGCCTAATGGTTTAATTGCCATAGTTCACTGACCTCCTAAAAAAATTATTTTTTTATCTTTAAATAAAATTAAATTTTAAATAAAGTCGCCAAATATTTTTGTGAATAATCCGTATAAATCAAATTTGCCAGTTAAAACAAAATAGATTATTACCAAAAAAATAATTATTCCAATTAAATCTAATATTATAATCCTGAAAACAGGACTCGTTAAAAAATATTTTATGTATTCATAAATTTCATTTATTAAATTTTTGTCAAACACATTTTATTATTGCAGCAATAAACAGTCTTTATAGTTTTTTGATAAAATATTATCTTATTTTTCAATATCTTAAATTTTAAAATTCGTTTTTTATATTTTGTTTGTTTTTTAAGTTAAGACATATTGTCATTATTTTTCAGTTAAAAATAGGAAATAATGTCGCTGTTTTTAATAATAATTATGAATATAATTTAACTCGGATATTTTCTCCTATATTGACTTGCTTTATGAAATATACGGGTTAAGGGAGAAACATTTGTTAAACCGGCGATAAGTTCAGCGATGACAATGAAAAAATTTTAGAAGCGCTTGAATTAAAATGGGATAAAGCGTTGTAGTTAGAAAATATTTTTTATAATATTTCTGTTAACTTCTTTGTTTATTTTCTAAGATTTATAGTGATTTCGTCCTATTTTTTAAAGTGGAAGTCGAGTTATAAGACAAAGACCCAAGCACAAAACTGTTTCAAAAAAAAAAAAAAAATTGCATTAAAGATGTTTTTATTATATAATTAATAATATGAAGAAATTAATAGGTATAAAATTATTATCTTTTATTATTTTACTAATTTTATTACAAAATATTAATGCTTTAGATATCCCAAAAATAATTTCATTTCAAGGCAAACTAACAAATACCAATGGCTCTCGTGTGAACAATACTCTTCCAATAGAATTTAAAATTTATGATGTTGTTCAGGCGGCAGCGCTTTATGGAGTGAATTAAATAATGTAACAATAATTGACGGTTTATTTAATGTTGAACTTGGCAAAATAACACCAATAACTTTATCTTTTGATAAACAATATTGGATTGGTATAAAAATAAACAGCGATGATGAAATGTCGCCTCGTCAAAAAATCAATACAAGCCCATATGCTTTTAGTTCAATAACCGCTGATACTGCATATCATATTTTATTTACAAATGTTATAGGAGATACGATAACTAAATCAGAAGTAAATAGTATAATATCTTCAATAACAACAGATACTGCCGAATGGACAAAAATAAATAATCGTCCTGTTAATCTATCATATTTTACTAATGACAGCGGATTTATAACAACGGCTGATATAAGCGGCAAAGCGGACACGCCGCATTTGCATTTGATTTCAAACATAACAGACAGCATACCGTATTCGCGGATAAGTGGAATGCCGAATATACCTGACACATCGCCGTATTTATTAAAATCTGACAGTATTGTAATTACAATGGTCTCTCAATTACAGAATGACAGCAATTTTATTAGTAGCGGTTCAAACATCAGCAACTTAGTAAATGACAGCGGATTTGTTCAACTGTCAACTATCAACGATAGTTTTAATTTAAAAGCAAATTTATCTAATCCAAATTTTATCGGAACGATTTCCGCTGATACATTAATTATAAACAGTTCTAATTTAGTTGTTTTAAACTCAGGTAATGTTGGCATTGGCACAGCAAATCCTGGCAATAAATTATCTGTCAACGGCTTATCAATTATAACTGATGGCGCACCGTGGACAACTGATGGTTTTTCAGGCGAAGCTGCAGGCAAACATCTTATTTTGGGTTATGATACAAGCGCGAGTATTGGATATATCAGTTCCGCTAATAACGGCGTAGCTTTTACTGATTTGCGGTATCGCGGACTAACTCATTCTTTTTGGACTGGAACAGGCAGTTCTTCGCAAAGAATGGTTATTGACAGCAGCGGTAATGTCGGAATTGGCGCAACAGCGCCCGGCAATTTACTTGAACTTAAAAATTCCGGCGTTACATCCCCGGGATTACGCATTAATAATGGAACAGGAAACTGGCAGTTATCAGTAGGCGTTATTAACGCAAATGATAGATACTTATCTTTCTATGATGTTATTGCCGGACTTAATAGGTTTGTAATTGATTCTTCAGGAAATATAGGGATAGGAATATTGTCGCCTTCAGATAGTTTAGTCGTAGCCGGCGCGATTGCCGCTGATAACGGCGAAGGACACGGTTTTAAATTGAAAAAAGCAGATGGAAATTATGCGAACATTTTGGATATTGATAATGGAAATACTATGCGTTTAAAAGTTCCGGGACCGGATTTTTTTATAAATCCCGATACTCCGGCAACTCTGAATTTAAATTATAATCAGGGCGGTCAAGGTCATATAACTATGGTCGCCGGAAGTTCAACCGGTAATGTTGGTATCGGAAAAGATAATCCGGCATATAAATTAGATGTTTACGGTGGCGATATAAATTTAGACGCTACATCCGGCGATAGGACTTTTAGAATAAACGGAAAACAAGCATTAGGAATGTATCCTGGTTGGAATTCGGATATTTTGTATATAAACGGTTATGGAAACTGGACTGCTGGCACTTTAATAAATTATGGGCTTGCTGTTAATGCAAGATTAACATCTGACAGTTTTCAAGTTTTCGGGTCAGCTGGTTTTTATTCGCAGAATGGCAGTGGCACTATGGTTTTTGACGCAAACGGTAATGTCGGTATAGGCATAACAGCGCCGCAGCATAAATTGCATATTGCCGATGGAAATTTAAGATTAGATGGAAATAGACATATAGATTTTGGCGATAATTATCGTATAATATCATTTAGCACAGATTCTAATCTTATGTCAGTTCAATCAGGAGGTAAGGTCGCTGTTATTCTTGATAACAATAACAATGGAACAAATGAATATTTTGCGATTCTAAAAGATGATACAAGACCTGCAAACGCTACAGAAATTTTTAGAGTTCAAGAAAATGGCAATGTCGGCATCGGCACGACGGATCCTTCTTACTTATTGACATTAAACGGTGGAGCTTACTGTAATGGAACAACATGGACAAATGCAAGTTCTCGTAAATATAAAGAAGATATAAACGAGTTAGATATAAATGAGGCAATGTCGGCATTCAAGCAGTTGAAACCAGTTTCTTTTTATTATAAAACCGATAAAACCCATAAAAATCTTGGTTTTATTGCCGAAGATGTGCCAGAAATAGTCGCGACAAAAGATAGAAACGGTTTATCAGCAATGGATATCGTGGCATTGTTGACAAAAGTCATTCAAGAACAACAGAAACTAATTGAGGAACAGCAGAAACAGTTTGAGGAATTAAAATTGCAGATTGAAGCATTGAAAAAGTAAAAAAATCTGATGTTGTTAGTGATGTTGTTAGTGTCATACTTGGTTGTTAGTGAGGTTGTTAGTGAGGTTGTTAGTGTCATACTTGCACAAATGCACAAATGTTTTTATATTGTTTCCATTATAAATTATTAATAGGAAAATCAATTATCATTTAAACAAAATATACAACATTACAAATTTTTAGTCAATTCTTTTTTGCATATTGCCGGCA
>JAKPEO010000101.1 GCA_029551925.1 bacterium | reverse complement strand
AAAAAATCGTTGGATATAATGTTAAAAATGCTCGGCAGCGAGCATCCTGATGTTGCTGGTTCATACAATAATCTCGGCAGTGCGTATAGTTCCAAAGGCGAGTATGACAAAGCAATGGAATATTATAAAAAATCTTTGGATATACGGCTGAAAACGCTCGGCAGCGAGCATCCTGAGGTGGCGGGTTTATACAATAATATAGGCATTTCTTATAATGAAAAAGGCGAGTATGACAGAGCGATTGAATACCATAAAAAATCTTTGGATATATGGCTTAAAACGCTCGGAAGCGAGCATCCTGATGTAGCAATGTCATACAATAATCTTGGCGGCGCGTATGATTCCAAAGGCGAGTATGACAGAGTTATTGAATATCATAAAAAATCATTGGATATAAGATTAAAAACACTCGGAAGCGAGCATCCTGATGTTGCTGGTTCATACAATAATCTCGGCAGTGCGTATAGTTCCAAAGGCGAGTATGATAGAGCAATCGAATATTATGAGAAATCTTTGGATATAAAATTAAAAATGCTCGGTAGCGAGCATCTGGAGGTGGCAGTTTCATACTTCAATCTTGGATTAGTTTATGCTAAAAAAAGAAATTTTTATTTAGTAAAAGATTATTTTGAAAAAGCATATAATATTTTTTATAAAACAGTAGGCGAATATCATCCTTATACAATGAAAGCAAAAGAAGTATTAGATATTTTAAATAAGTAAAACAGCATAAAAATAAAGAGTTCAGAGTTCAGAGTAAATAATAGGGACGGTTCTAATATAATTACGAATTATGAATTACGAATTATGAATTTGGGATAATGAAGAAAATTGACAATTGACAATTGACAATTAACAATTGAGGAGACGAAAAAAATCCGAGGAATCCGTGTGGAAAAAATATAAAGAAACGGGGCGTAAAGCCCTTCACTACAAACAAAGACGCCAAGTTTTTTCTTTGTGACTTAGCGCCTTTGTGGCGATTTATAAACAAGGAAGACAATTAACAATTAGAGGAATTACAGATTACAGATTGTAGATTTGATAAAAAAAAGAGATTTTTTTGATAATCAAATTTATCGGGTTAATCGGATTAATCAGGGTAAAAATTTAACACGGATGAACACTATTGACCAAATTAAAAATACCGTGTAAATCCGTGTGGAAAAGAAAAAAATGAATTTGAATAACAAAATAATATTTGACAGAAAAAATATAATCATATATTATTGTTCAAAAAAATAAACAGGTGTTTAACAAAATGAACAAAATAAATTATACTGATTTATTCGATAACATATTCGACAGCCGCGTAAAAACAAGGATACTTAGATTTTTAACCGGCAGCGGCAAGGATAACCGTTATACCTGCCGCGCGGTAGCAAAGGCGCTTAATATCAGTCCGGCGACTGCAAGCGCGCTATTATCCGAACTCGAAAATATGAACATATTAAAAAAAGAAATAATTTCTAAATCGCATTTGTATTGTTATAATACGGAAAGCTATTTAGTCAGTGAAATCATTCTGCCGATATTTGAAAAAGAACGAAGGATAAATGAAACAGCAGGCAAATATATTGCCGATACAATAAAAAAATATTCGCTGTCGATTGTATTATTCGGCAGTTCGGCAACAAAGACAGATACTATAATCAGCGATTATGATGTTTTGATTATTTCTGAAAACAACAGTATTAAAGTGAAAATAGAAAAGCTGTTGAATGATATATCAAATGATTTCAGTTTGCGTTTTGGCAAGCCGCTTGCGCCTTATATATTGAGTTTATCAGAGTTAAGGAGTAAATATCGCGGTAAATTGAGTTTGATTATGGATGTTCTAAAATACGGTAAATTATTATATGGTAAACGGCTGCAAACATTGATAAATAAAAAATAGTTTTTGATATTTAATTCTAATCGTGGAGTATTTATATGCCTGCTCAACAAGTCAATTATCGCGAAATAGACAAAAATAATTATATAATTTTTTATGATAAAGCAAAAAGTTTTTATGATGCAATGCAGAATGAATATGAATTTGAAAATTGGCCTGCAGTAGGTTTAAATGCAGTGCATTGCGTAATTTCGGCGAATGACGCATTACTTGTAAAAAGAAAAGGAATATATTGTTCTGCCAAAGAACATTTAAAAACGGTTGATTTATTGACACAAAATATCATAGATAAAGATTTGAAACAGGCGTCAAATCATTTAAGAAAAGTAATTGCACTGAAAAACACAATAGAATACGAAGCGAAGCCGTTCACTAAAAAAATGGCGGAAACTATTAATATTCATACTACAAAATTTTTTCAATGGGTTTCTGTTTTATTAAAGAAAGATTGAAAATAAAAAAACAGGAATGGTTATAGTTTATTTACGAATTATGAATTATGAATTATGAATTACGAATTTGAGATAATGAAGAAAATTAACAATTGACAATTGACAATTGACAATTGAGGGAGTGATAAAAAAATCCGTGTAAATCCGAGAAATCCGTGTGAAAGTATTTTAAAGAAACGGGGCGTAAAGCCCCTCACTACATTTTAGAAAAAATGTATGTGGGTTTGTAATCGCGAATTTTATATTCGCGTTATATTACAGATGATAGCGAAATGTAGAAATGTAGCGAGACGCTTTAGCGTCGATTTTTTTTGCGCAAAGATACAAAGAACGCAAATAAAAAAATAAAATAAAAAAACTTGCAGAATATTTATTTACTGATATAATAGGAAACAGATAAATATTTAGAGGCGGTTATGTTATGAAAGAAAAAATAAAGAAAATTATTATTGAATGGCAGGAAAATTTTAACGCAATCATTAAAAATATAAACGACAGGCGCGTTTCGCTGCATTTTACAAATGAGATTAATACTGTCATCGGTTTACGCAGATGCGGTAAAACATATATTTTATTCGCTGAAATCGGTAAATTACTGGCGGCTAAAACAAATAAAAATCAGATATTATACATAAATTTTGACGATGAACGGCTGCTTGATTTGGAGAAATTCGGTTATGAAACAATAATCGAAGCGTATTATGAATTATACCCTGAGAATTTGAAGAAACAGATTTATATATTTTTTGACGAGATACAGAATCTGAACGGCTGGGATTTATTTATAAAAAGATTGTATGAACGGAAAAAGTTTAAAATAACAATTACCGGTTCATCGAGCAAGTTAGTGAGCGCGGAAATAGCGACTGAATTACGCGGCAGAACATTGACATATAAAATTTATACGCTCAGTTTTGTCGAATATTTAAAATTTAATAATATTGATATTAAGAAAAATATTGAATATTCAGAAGACCGTTTTGGCATAATAAAAAAAGCGGATGCATTTATCGAATCAGGCGGGTTTCCTGCGGTTGTATTGGAAGACGACGCGCTTTTAAAAAAAGAGCGGCTGAAAGATTATCTTGATATGATAATATTTAAGGATATTGTTGAGCGTTATTCAATAAGAAACACGCATATTATTAAACTGATTATAAATTTTGTTTTAACAAACTACGCTTGCGAATTTTCAGTAAATTCTTTTATCAATAAATTTAAAAAAGAATATACATTAAACAAAGAAACTGTATTTCAATATTTCTCGTATCTTGAAGATATCGGTTTTATATATTTCAATGGTAAATATTCAGCTAAAATAGCGGAACAGTATTTAACAAAAAAAATATATGTTGCAGACAACGGTTTTATCAGTATCGCCGGTTTTAATGAAAACGAAAGTTTGGGTAGAAAACTCGAAAATGCGGTATTCACAGAATTATTGAAAAAGAAAAATAACATTTTTTATTACAAAAATGATTCCGGTTTAGAATGCGATTTTGTTATAGGGGACAAGAAAAAAATTAATGCAGCGTATCAAGTTTGTTATGATTTGAATGTGAATAATGAAAAACGCGAAATCAGCGGATTGATAGAAGCAGTAAAAAAATTTAAATTACAGGAAGGCACTATAATAACAATA
>JAKPEO010000080.1 GCA_029551925.1 bacterium | reverse complement strand
TTCAAAACTTGGAACTGTATGCGCGTCAAGTGACCCTTCTACCTTAACAAGCAAAATTTCTTCCGCCGGCCCTATTTTTCTAACAGTTATATTAATTTCACTCATTATTATAAACCTCCACAAAAAATATAATCTTTTAATTTTATCTATTTAATAAAAAAAATTCAATAAAAAAATTGTTTAACTAAAAAATAATTTTTCAGAGTTTTGATATAAAATTTTTTCTTTTATTTCTGTATTAAAATCAAATTCATTAAATTTATTGATACTATTTTTTTCGTTTTCCCACGGCGAATCTGTGCCGAATAATATTAAGTTTTTATTATGTTTTTCTATTATTTTCAAAAATAATTCTTTTTCAATATAATCAAGCGTAAACGAAGTGTCAAAATAAATTTCTTCTCCTGCCAAATATTCATATACATCATTCCATAACAACCAACTACCTAAATGCGCAAGTATCACTTTTAATTTCGGATATTTTTTTATTAATTTCAAAAATATTTTTGGATTACTGCGCGAGCCGACAAATGCTATATCTCTACCTGAATGAAAAAATATTTTCACATCATAATCTATCGCAGCGCGATATATCCTATCCATCTTATTATTTAAAGGACAAATATACTGATATTCAGGATGAAGTTTTATCAATTTAACATTATTTTCAGCTAAATATTTAATATTTTTTTCTATTTCAGAATCTTCTAAATCCTGATGAACGCTGCCGCTAAAAATTAATTTGCCTTTATATTGCTTCGTCATAGTCACTGCCCATTCGTTAATTTTTGCAGATTGCGACGGTTTGGTGGCAATTGACAAAACCACAGATTTTTCTATTCCCACATTTTTCATATTTTCTAATAATCCGTGAATAGTGCCGTTATGTTTAGCTTTTATATTTCCTTCTTCTTCTAAAAAAGGAATAGCGCGGGCCGCTAATTCGTCAGGAAAACAATGCGTATGTGCATCTATAATCTTCACTATATCTCTCTCCTAAAAAATAATTGACTTTAACTACAAAATTATATATTATAATTTCTAAAAAAAATAAAATCAATTATTTTTAATTTTATTTTGAATTTATTTGAATTTAATAGATTTTTTTTACTTGATTGAGGTGTTTTCAAAAAATGAACAAAACTTTTAATTTCCAGAATTGCAGAGTCAGATTTGCGCCAAGTCCGACCGGCTATCTGCATATCGGCGGCGCGCGCACTGCATTATTTAATTGGCTACTCGCTAAAAAATACAATGGCGCTTTTATTTTAAGAATTGAAGACACTGACCAAGAACGCTATGTTGACGGTTCTGTCCAGCAAATTATAGATTCGTTAAAATGGCTCGGGATCGAATGGTCAGAAGGTCCCGATATTGGCGGCGAACACGGCCCATATTTTCAATCGCAAAGATTAGATATTTATAAAAAACACGCTGAACAATTAATCCAGCAAGGCGATGCTTATTTTTGTTTTTGCACACCTGAACGGCTTGAACAAATGCGAAATGCCCAAAAAGAAAAAGGACTTGTAACTCAATACGATAGAAAATGCAGAAATCTAACTGATGAACAAATACAAAATTATCTAAAACAAAATTTACCATTTGTAATAAGGATGAAAACTCCTCTGACAGGCAGCATAAGTTTTTATGACTTGATACGCGAAGAAGTTACTATTCCGTTTGCTAATGTCGATGACCAAATATTGTTAAAATCAGATGGTTTTCCTACTTATCATTTAGCCAATGTAGTTGATGACCACTTTATGAAAATCACAGCTGTCATTCGTGGTGAAGAATGGCTAATGAGCACGCCAAAGCATTTACTACTTTACAATTTTTTTAAGTGGACACCGCCGCAATTTGCGCATCTGCCGCTTTTACTTAATCCAGATAGAAGTAAATTAAGCAAACGCCAGGGCGATGTGGCTGTATCTGATTATAAAAATAATGGTTTTCTACCAGAAGCAGTATTGAATTTTATTGCACTGCTGGGCTGGAATCCAGGCGATGACAGAGAAATATTATCTAAATCCGAACTTATAGAATTATTCGATATTTCAAAATGTGGCAAATCAGGGTCGGTATTTGACATTGCAAAACTAAAATGGATGAATGGTTATTACATTCGCCATTTTGAAAAAACAGACCAACAAAAATTAATTAATTATTATAAAAATTATTTAATATCTAATAATTTCATTGATGAAAATTATCCAATAGAAAAATTAAAACTGATTATAAAACTAACTTCTGAAAAAATTGAAACTATCAATGATTTGAATAAATTTATAGATTTGCTATTTAATGAAAATTTCAATTATGAATCAGATGCAGAACGCGAAATTTCAAAATCAGAAAATTTCAAAAAATTAAAATCAGCATTATTTGAAAGTTTAGAAAAAATTGAAGAATTAACTGATAAAAACTTGATGACTTTTATTAAAGATATTCAAAATCAAACTGGTATAAAAGGCAAAGAACTATATAAATTATTGAGAATTTTAATTTCCGGACACAGCGAAGGACCAGATTTAGCTACGTTGTTTTTATTTTTTAATAAATCAGGCATCGTTAATAGATTAAAAAATTTAAAATAAAATTTTATGAAGTTATGAAGATTGGCGCGCATTTTTCAATTGCCGGCGGTATCGCAAATGCTCTTATCAGCGCAAATGAAGCTGACGCTGACTGTTTGCAAATATTCATCAGCAATCCACGCGCTTGGGCTTTGCCTAATATCGATGACACCGAATTTTCAAAATTTAATGAATTGCGAGAAAAATTAAATATCTCTCCTGTTGTTGTGCATTCTCCGTATCTTCCGAATATAGCATCGCCAGATAATCAAATTTATCAAAAATCAATTAAAATTTTAAAAGCAAATATAGATGCCGCTATGAAAATTTATGCTGATTATTTTGTTGTGCATCCGGG
>JAKPEO010000073.1 GCA_029551925.1 bacterium | reverse complement strand
TACTATCGGTTTTAAGTGTAATTTGCTGTCTTCAACTACTAATATATGTTTTTCTATATCTTTTTGTTTTTCAGATTTTTCCGCCGCCGCCGCTTCTTTACTATCCGAAGATTTGTCTGTTTTTTTAATTTTTTCTTCTTTTTGTTTTTTACCTGTTTTCGTAGCTTTTTGCGAAGCGGTTTTCATAATCTCTACTATATCCAATATTTTTACTATCTCGCCGTCGCCTAATATCGCTGCGCCGGAAATAAATGGCGCTTTTTTTATCAGCGTTCCGATATTTTTAATTACTACTTCTCTGTTTTCAATAAATTTTGTTACTACTAAACCATATCTTTTATCCATTACTTCTGCTATTATTATAGACAATAATTCATAATTACTGTAATCTTCCGCTACATTAAATACATCAGTTAAATATATTAATGGTATTACTTCGCCGCGCAAATTTATCATCGGCTTATGATTGGCTATAAATATATCTTTTACTGGAATCTGCACTGTTTCTCTGACATTATATACAGGGATTGCTAATTCGTCGTTTTTTAATTTGAATAATAATATCCGCACAATCGCTAATGTCAGAGGTAAACTTAATGATATTGTCGAGCCCTGACCTTTTTCAGTCTGAATATCTACTGTTCCTTTTAATTTTTCTATTGTTGACCGCACAACATCCATCCCTACTCCGCGCCCTGATATATCAGTTACTACTTCCGCTGTTGAAAAACCCGGCTGGAATATCATCATTAATTTTGATTTTTCGTCCATTGTCTTTGCTTCTTCTGGCGTCACTAATTTTTTCTCTATTGCTTTTGCTATTATTTTATCGCTGTCAATACCCCTACCGTCGTCAATTATATCTATCACAACTTTATCACTTTTATAATATGCTTTTAATGTCACATTCCCCACCGGATTTTTATTAGCTTTTATTCTGTCAGCTTCGCTCGCTTCTATTCCGTGGTCTACGCTGTTTCTTAATATATGCAGCAGCGGATTAAACAGCATTTCACAAATACCTTTGTCTATTTCTGTCTCCGCGCCTTCTATTGTAAAATTTATTTTTTTGTTTACTTTTTTACTTATATCGCGCATTAATCTGTTAAATCTATTAAATATCGTTGCTAATGGCACTAATCTTATTTTCATTACGCTTTCTTGCATATTCATAGTCGAACGAGTCATCTCATCTACAACATTCAAAAAACTTTCATTAAATTTTTCGAATTTTTCTAAAAATTTTAAAACTAATTCCTTTCTGCGAATGCTGTCTATTTCTTTTTTGTTAAATTCCTGCTTTATCTGTTTTATATCTAAATAAAAGGATTTACTCACAAATGATTGCTGTTCTAACTTGATTTTTTCGATTATTAATTCGCCCATCTGGTTCATTAGATTGTCTAATTTGCTTATGTCCACGCGAAGCGAACTCATTGATTCTTTATCAAGGCCCTCGCCGCTCTTATCAATACTGCCGCTCTCTTGCTTAACTTCGCTTTTCTTTGTTTCTTGCATCGCCGCCGCGCCTCCTTTATCTTCTTTTCTTGGCTCTATAATTTTTTCTGATTTTTCTTCCAAACTTCCGCCTTTTTCTAATGCCTCTATTTGCACTATTAAATCATCTACATTGATTATCGGATTTTCGCGTTTTTCGACTCTTACTAATAATTCTTTTAATCTATCTACGCATTTTAAAAATACATCTTCGTATTCTGGTTTTAGTTCTAATTCATTATGCCGCACTTTGTCAAATATATTCTCCGCTTTATGCACTAATTTTTCCATACTTGTTAATTTAAACATTCCGACCGCGCCTTTTATTGTATGCATACATCTAAATATCTGATTTACTTTTGCTAAATCTGCATTTTCTAAATTCAGTAAATCGTTTTCTAATGATTCAATCATAATCTTCATTTCATCTATAAAATCTTGCAAGGCATATTCATACTCGCTATAATCAAAATCTTCGGAATTACCTTGCAGATTTGCAGGTTTTTGGTCCGCGCCGCCGCCGTCATCTTCACTAATATTTACTAATTCACTAATGAATAACGATAATTTTTCATTTATTATAGACAATTCCTTGTCAGCTTTTTTAGTTATTTTTCCGTCTTTTAAAATTAACAAAATATCTTTGCGCGATTCGTTAAATAAATCTATAAAAAAAGATTCATTTGATTTTAATAATAGCGGCATATTGCTTACTAATTGCTTAATATTGCCGTATTCTTCTGATATTCGTTCTCCTGCTGATTTTAATTCCTCGCTTATTTGCTTTTTATATGATTTGTCGTTTATTAATAAATTCCCATCTATTCCTTTTAAAACTTCAACTAATTTTTCCAATTTCCATCAACTCCTTATTATTTATAATTTTTTTAATTTTTCTATTTTTGTTATAAAATTTATTTTTTTATTTTCTGACCGCGCTGCATTTACAAATCTCTTGAATATTACTAATATTTTTTCATTTAATAACAACTCATCTTCGACGATAACTTCTAAGTTTATTTCTTTCTTTGAACTTTTTAATAATTTTATTAGTTTCTCATATAATTTTAATAAGCTTATTTCATCTTGATAATCAAGAAGGTTTATAATATTTTCTGTTTTATATAAAATATTGCTTTTTCTTTCAAATTTTTCTTTTGATTTTTGTTTCTGCAGATTTTTTATATTTGCGCTGTCTTTTTTTGACGAAATTTCATCAGTGATAAGTATTTTATTTTCCGGGGCTGATTGTGATTTTAAGTGCGTTTCTGATAATGTTATGTTTACATTTGGGATTTTGTCTAATATTTCAGTATGAAGCGCTAATTTATTTAATTCTGATATTATCAGCCATTCTTTTATTTCGGAATTTTCACAATATATTTTACGAAGTTTTAATCCTTTTTTTTTGGCGGTGTTTATCACATCTTTTAGCCGCTCTATTGCTTCGTTTGACAACCATTTTACACTATTAAAATCTATATCATAATATGTTTTATTCGCTGCTTTTATCAGACCCAAATTGAAAAATATATCATTATCTATTGAAATTATTCTATCTTTGCCGGATATTATCCCAAAGATTTTTATTATATCATTGTCTACTAATTCTGCATGAGGCATCGGATAACTTTCTAATGGTCTGCGCTGATTGATTAATACCATAGATACCGGCTTCAATTCATCGTTTATTCTTCTGTCTGTTGTCCATTTTTGATAGACCTTTACACCGCTGTCATTTTTTATTTCGCGAAAATATTCGCTCCAGCCGAGCATACTCTCTGTCGGTGATAAAAATAAATATCCGTTATTTTTCAATGTTTCATACAACTTCTGTTTTATTTTACGCTGCTGTTCATTTGAAAAATAATACAGAACATTTCGACAAAATATATAATCCATATATATCGGATATATATCAGTTTGCAAATTTAATCTATAAAATTTCACTAATTTTCCGATTTTTTCATCTAATTCATAATTACCATATTTATCTATTTTTTTGAAATATCTATCGTGATATTCTGGCGGCATCTCAGCTTTTATTGAGCGTTCAGTAAAAATTCGCAGTTTCGCTTTTTCTAATGCTGCACTATCAATATCTGTTGCTATTATTTTTATATTTGCGCCGAATTTATCAATTAATTCTTTTACTACTATCGCAATTGAGTATGGTTCAGCACCTATTGAACAACCTGCTGACCATATAATTATTTCTTTATACGGCATTCGTTTTATCTGGTCAGTCAATAATTCAGCAAAAAATGAAAATTGCTCTTTGTGCCTGAAAAAAAATGTCTCGTTGATTGTAACTTCATTTATTAAATTATTGAATTCTATCTCTTCTGTATTCGTCAATAAATGTAGATATTCACGCGGTGTGAGTTTTAATTCTTTTAATCTTTTGTCTATATAATTAACTAACACTACTTTTCGCCCGTCATTTAATTCTATGCCTGTGTGCCGCGATAATAATATCATTACCGCTCTTATTAAACTGTCAAGCATTTTTCTTCCTTATTTTAATTTTCGTGTCTCTATGTTTTTTTAACACAAAGGCACTAAGTAACACAAAGACACAAAGTTTTTAAAATTTTAAATCATAAAAATGCTTCTTTTCTTCTTCGTGTCTTATCTTTTCTTAGTGCCTTCGTGTTTATCCCACTCACACATCAAATCTATTTATTATCCCCTCTAATGTCTGCGTGACTGTTGATAATTGCTCGCCCTGCTTTACTAATTGCTCAGCTGCTGACGCAGTCTCACGGATTATGCTATTCACTGATTCTATTGAGCCAGATATAGTATCGCCTGCGCGCGCTTGCTGCGCTAAACTCGCTACTATCTCATCTATACTGCGTTTTGTGGTGGCTATTGCTTCGCGGATCTTTTTGAATGTCGCTTCTAATCTATTTGCATAATTTACTGCTTCTTGCGCGCTCTCTGTTGATTTACTCATCGCATTTATCGCCTCTTCCATACCTTCCTGTATCTTTTCAATTATCTCTGATATTTCTCGGGCACTTGTTGCGCTGCGCTCTGCTAATTTCCGCACTTCGTCCGCTACTACTGCAAAACCGCGTCCGTGCTCGCCTGCACGCGCAGCTTCTATCGCAGCATTTAATGCTAATAAATTCGTTTGCTCGCTTATTGCGCTTATTGCATTTACTATCTTCGTAACCTCTTTTGATGACTCACCTAAATTTTTGATTTTATCTGCTACTTCGTCTATACTCGCTGTTATATCCTCTAATCCGCGTATTGTATCTTGCACTACTTCTGAACCCTCTACCGCTTGCTGCTCTGTATCTACTGATATCTTCTCTGCTGTCTTTGATGAATTTGAAACTTGCTGCACTGACGACGTTAATTCTACTACACTTGATGTTATCTCTTGTATCTTTTCACTCTGAACTTTTATACCTTGTGACATCTGTTTGGTAGCTGATAACAACTCTGTTGACGCTGAACCTACTTCATTACCTACGCCCTTCATCTTATCTAACATATCTTTTAAATTAGCTGACATATTCGCAAACGCTTCACCTAAATCTCCTTGTATCTTTTCTTTTAATGCTTCATCTTTTAACTTGCCCGCCGCTATTGTCTGCGCTTGTATTACAAGTTTGCGTAAATTCACTATCATTTCAGCAAATGCTTTTGATAATGCGCCCTGCCCGTCTGTCTTTAATTTCTGATTCTTTAAATCGCCGTTCGCTATTATCTGCGCCTGCTCCGCTAAATTTCGTAAATTCATTACCATCGTCGCAAATGCTGTCCCTAAATCGCCTTTGATCTTTTCGTCTAACGCTTTGTCATTTAGTTTGTCTTCTGCTATTAATTCCGCTTGATTCGATAATTTCCGTAAGTTGATTATCATTTCAGCAAATGCTTTTGATAACGTCCCTTGCCCATCTGTCTTTAATTTCTGATTCTTTAAATCGCCGTTCGCTATTATCTGCGCCTGCTCCGTTAAATTTCGTAAATTCATTACCATCGTCGC
The DNA here is from genome assembly GCA_029551925.1 of bacterium. GTDB lineage: Bacteria > JAGOBX01 > JAGOBX01 > JAGOBX01 > JAGOBX01 > JAKPEO01. The sequence goes on along the minus strand of JAKPEO010000073.1, from coordinate 50 downwards.
AAATGCTGTCCCTAAATCACCCCGTGATTCTATTGATAATTTGTTGTTGT
>JAKPEO010000069.1 GCA_029551925.1 bacterium | reverse complement strand
GGTCTACGATAGGTCCTGTAATTACTACAACAGGAGTAGGAGTCACCACATATATAAATTGGTCAACAGCGCCCAATATTGCTACTACTGCTCCAATAAAATTTAAAATTGATTTCGTCGGAGGTGGAGCGATAGTAGTTGATGATTTTTATCTCGGCGATGCAACGCCTGATGTAGGTGATATTAAATGTTGGGAAAATAGTAATAGAACAGTTTCAATTGATTCAGGTTCTACTACTTTAGATACAGAAGTTTTTTTTGAATGGGACCGTTCAACATCAACTGATTCGTATTATTATAAATATACCAATATTTCTAATTTTGTTTTAGATAGTGCGCAAAGCGATTCAAGCGTTACTGCAAATACATTTTTATCTTTGCCGTTAATTGCTGGGACTTATTATCTCCATATAAGACCATTTAATCTTACTCAATGGGGAGCGCAAAAAACATTTGTAATAACATATTCAGGCGTAGAAATATATATTGGGCAGCCAGTTTATTCTGGCGGAATTCATGATACCTCATCTCAAACGATAGTGATAACAGGCACTACCACAAATGCTGCTATTGGTGATACAGTTGAAATTTTTACCAACGGAATAAAACAAAGCAATGTATTTTTAGATGGCGGCGGTGGTTTTTCAGGCACTGCTGCTCTTATAGGAATGGGCGATAGTATTAGCGTTAAACTTACATCTTCTGGTGGAATAGATTGGGATACAATAACAGTGAATTATTATCCTCCACCTGAGATAAAAATAACCTATCCTAGCGTTACATCTCACGATACATTTTATAGAACAATCACAGTCAGCGGCACTACATTAAATACAAAATCCGGCGATACAGTAGAGATATTTACTAACACCACAAAAAATGGAGTAACTACAATAACTGCGCTGAATGGCACATTCAGCGGGACTGCTGGACTATCAGCGATAGGTGATAGTATAATAGTAAAATTATACGATAGTTTTGGGAGAAACGCTTATGATACAATTACAGTAAATCTCTTTGATACGCCGAGTATAAAAATCATATCGCCATCGACTAATCACGACACCAAAACGAGTATAATTGTTATTAGCGGCACTACAAATAATACATATTCAGGAGAAACTATTACTATAAAAACTAACACTACTATCAATACGACAATTATATTAGCGTCGCAGAACGCAAATTGGAGCGGCACTGCGGCATTGACTGGATTAGGCGATAGTATTGTGGTTTCACTACAAGATAGATTTGGAAGAATGTATTACGATACAATCACAGTCAATCGCTGGATAAGCGGATTTGGCAGCGCTTCGCTTACTTCTGCGAGCGCTGTTTATGTATTAGATACAATCACAGCGCAGATTACGATTTCATCTACGCTTTCAGGAACATTTATGGATTCAATAACTATCGAATTACCTGCGAATATGAGTTGGTCCGGCAGCAGCGGCGATGTAACATTAAGCGGCGCTGGTTTTCCGGGCGGCGAATTAATTACTATTTCAGGGACTGGCGCTGAAAATGATAGTTATATAATTACAATACATAATGGCCAGATAAAAAGCGGCAGCGACGGTGTAGTATCAATATCGAATTTAGTTTGCGACGGCGGTAAAGACCATTTATTTGGAAATGGCGCGTTTAGATTTGTTACAAAAACTTCAGCAGCAGGCAATTCTCCAACTGCTATTAGTTCGCAGCCGCAAATAACAGTAAATATCGGCATAGGCAGTTTATTAATAAGCGAAGTTTGCGCTCAATATGCAGGCGTAGCTGATGATGTATTTGTAGAATTGTATAATCCTACAAACAGCAAATTAAATTTGCAAGATGTATATTTAAAATATTCAGCGGCGGCAACGCAGCCTGATACCACAAGCAGCGGCACGCAAGCATTGCGAAGAGTAGGACCGGGCGCTACAATGAAGCCGCGCGGGTATTATTTATTTGGTGGTTCGTCATATTCTGGCAGTGTATCTGCTGATACTACGATAGGTAGTATTTCTGCTACTGGCGGTCATGTTTTTATAGTTTATAATAATGTGCTGCTCGATAAATTCGGCTGGGGTACCGCTCAATATCCAGAAGGGACAGCATTCAGCAGTCCGCCTGTAAGCGGCGAGATAAGCACAATGGAACGCAAAGCGCAAGCAAGTTCCACTGCATCGTCAATGACTACTGGCTCAGATAAATTGCGTGGTAACAGTTACGATACTAATAATAACAATAATGATTTTGTTAAGCGAACAGATCGCAATCCTCAGAATTTTAATTCTACGCCAGAACCATCAGTTAGTGGGGTATTACCCGATATGCAGCCGGGGAGTTCAGTAAAAATTGCGCGGTCCGGCAAAGGTGCGTTTATAATAAAATTGTTCAATGGTTTATCTGAAATAAGTAATTCAACAATATCAATAGGCATACCAAATGGTTGGACTACTCCGCAAAAGACTAATAGTGCTAATGCTGGTTATACGAGCGTATCAATAACCAACGGCTCATTAAGTAGTTGGAATATTAGCGGTAATACAATTGCAATAAATGTCACAAGTTTAACTGCTGAAAACGGAGAATTGACTATTATTTATGGAGATACAAGTAGTGGTTCTAATATGAGCGCAGCCGCACAAGTGCAAAATACCACTGGAAACAATATAGTATTTGCAATATATATAGACGGAACGGCAAATCCTGGCGGGCATTTATATGTTGATGTTGTTAATGTTGATACACTAACATTTGACCCTACAACTGATCCGACAAGTTTTATAGGGTCAAATTATACATTAAGAGCATATCCAAAATCGAGCAGTAATTTAGTATTCGGCGCGCCGATAAATTTTTCGTTTGGCGGAAATGGAACGGATTCGTATATTTCTCAAATATCAGGATATGTTTATGAATCTGGCGGTAGTAATATTAATAGAACTTGCTACAGCAGTTATGACGGCGCAGCGGCAGTGCAATTTAAAATTACAGATGATACGAAACTTAATACTGTCAAAGCAACGGAAACCGTTAGTTCAACTGAAAATTATTTTTATGATAATCCGCGTTTGCCGATACCAGTAATAAGTGAAATATCTTGGGATGACGATGACGAACACGAATATATAGAATTATATAATCCAACATCTTCGCCTATAAATATGGGCACTACTGGCGGTTCGCCGCAAAGTTATCATATAGGTAAATTTAGCAGTAAAAGTTCAGTTGCCGCTACTACTAATTTTGATAATGTTATCATACCTGCATACGGATATGTATTGATATACGATGCTGCGCCGAATAGCGGTAATTTTCCGCCTGTGCAAAATCCTTATTACTATGCTACGCCAGATATAGTGAAAGTTTTAAATATTGATTTTTCTGCTGCAGCAGGCGGCGAATTTAAAGAAGGTGGCGATCAGATAGGTGTTTATCGAGATGTTAATTATGTTGATGAATTTGTTGATGCTCACGATTATGTCTCTACGCAGAAATGGCTCGGTTATAATAATTATGCCGGCGGGTATACAGCTGCAAATGGTCAAAAAATAGCCACTGAACGCAAATGGTTAAGTCGCAGCGGAACATTTGAATCGAGTTGGTATTTTTCAACGCAAACGCATTATTACAATGGCGGGCAGGATGCCGGCAAAGGTTCGCCCGGTTGCGTTAACAGCAGGTCACTGTATAATTCGACAATTGCATTAGCATCTTCCGCGGATTCTATAACAAACAGAACTGACAGCATTCCAATAGTAATAAAATTAGAGTTAAATATAGGACATCCTGTGCGTTATCACTATGTAGGCATCGGCTCGTCAAAAAGTTCCGATACCTTATTTCATTGGTATAATGGAACTGATAGTTATTATACAGATGCAGATGGCTATTGCACTGTTTATATTCAGTCATCAGTTTCAGGAATTTCAACAATAACGGTTGATACGCCATTAGGCGTATTTACAGCAGAAGATGGTTTAACTAAAAAATCAATAGAGATATTATTTGATTTTGATAGTCCGACAATAACAAGCGTAAATAACACTAATATGGCAGATACGAGTTTAACAAATAATATCACAATTACTTTAACAGCGTCAGATATTTTAACAGGCATACAATCAGGTTATCCGCGTATAAGATTTAGTTGGGATACAGGCGCAACTTGGACGAGTTATAGCGTAATGACTAATTTAGGCGGCAATATTTATAGATTTGATACTAGTTTTAGCTGGGTTGCGCATTCAGGCGAAACGTTGTATTATCAGATATTGGCAAAAGACGGCGCCGGAAATGAAACTACCGGTATCTATACAGAATACATTGATATTGCGCCGCGGCTTAGTATAGGTATTACTGCGCCCGCGAGCGGTCATGATACCGGCGTTCAAATAATTACTATAAGCGGCACGACATTAAATTCTACGGCTGGCGATACAATATATTTGTTTGTTAATAATTATTCAAATACGCAAAGCATTAGTAATTTAAGCGCTGATAATGGCAATTGGTCAGGGACCGTGTTATTGACAGATTATGCTGACAGCGTAATTGTAAAAATATTAGATAAGTATGGCAGAGTATCATATGACACAATTACAGTTAATTATTTTCTCCCACCAAATATTAAAATTTTAGTGCCTGATACTTATAGCTATGATACTAATATTCAAAGTGTGCTGATTAGCGGAACAACAATGTATTCTAATATTAGCGCGACAGTAGATATTTATGTTAATGCAGCATTAAATACTACGATAACTATTAGCGCAGTGAATGGCAATTTCAGCGGCACTGCGGTATTAAACGGTTTGGCTGACAGCGTGTGGGTCAAACTCACAGCGTTAGGAGGTATCGCGTATGATACAATTACAATAAATTATGACACTGCTGCTCCTAATAAACCGACCGGTTTGATTGCGCTGGCGATAGTTGACGTTGTTAATACAGGAGTATTATTAAAATGGTCTGCTAATGCTGATTGGGATTTAGTTGGTTATAATATTTACCGAGATACTACCGGTGCTGGAAATTATATAAAAATTAATAATGTAATAATAACGGACACACAATATTTTGATACCACTGCACTGCGCGGAAACACTCAATATTATGCGATTACCGCACTTGATAAATTTACTAATCAAAGCGTATATTCAGACAGCGCTGGCGCGGCGAATATCAGATTAAATAAGTATATTAATTCAGTTACTATTGGCGGCGAAACTCGTCCAATTAAACCTGGCGCAACTGTCGAATTTTATATTGATTATCTAAATGACGGCTTTGCGCCTGCTGATTCTGTGGTGTTGTATGACACTATTTTAATTGCCACTGTTGATTATAAATTAAATTCCGCTGATACTGTTAGCGGAAGTATTGCGGCAATAAAATTTAGTAATAATAACGGTGCTACTTGGGATTATTCGCAAAGTGGAACATTGATTGACAGCAATGTAACCAATGTCAAATGGGAACTATTAAATAGAGTATATCCGCAACTTACTGGTATTAGCGGTAGAGTTAAAGTGAGCGTGGTGGTGAAATGAAAAAAATAATATTAGCGGTAATGATGATTTTAATTTTACAAATAGATGTATTCGCTGCAGCTGGTTTAAAATTAGGGAAATTGACAATAGATGATATAAAAAAAAATATTATGACAATAGAACAATTAGAAACCGCTAAAATTTTAAATGTCGAAATCCAAGAATTGAATGATACCATTGCTACTATATTTTGGCAAACAGATACTTTTAGCACTGTTAATATAAATTATGGATTAGAATATCCGCCAAAAAATAATATTATAAAAATGGATAAAGGATTAAAGCATTTAATAACATTAGAAAATTTAGAGCCGGGCAGCAGATATTATTTTACTATAAAAGGCGAAGAAGAATATCGCGGAATATTTAATACTACTGGCTTGCAATTACCGAAATTACGAAAGTTAAATTATCACAAAATTGATATTGATGCAATAAATGTGGAATTGATATTTAATCTGCCTATTAAAGGAAATTTAATTTATTGGCAATATAATGCGCCAAATGACAAAAAAGAAATTGCGCTGCCTGATTATTCTGATAGTTATATTTTTGAATTAAAAAATTTAAAAGCGGATGCGGCGTATAATTTTATTTTTAGCGGTGTTGATAAATTAAATAGAAAAATTAGTGTTGACACGCAGATGATAACAACCAAAGAAAATAATATTGCATTAAACAAACCGATAATCGGCACTTTTATTGTGAAATTATATGATATGCGCGGCGACAGTGAAAAAATTATAAATCGTATAAATGACGGAAGCACTAATTATTTTGATGGCATAGCTACATCTGAAAATTTAGTAGAGACAGACCAATATTTTATTTTAGATTTAGAGCAAATATATGATTTGAAGTTATTGATTGCATATTGGCGAAAATTATGCTATCCGACAAATTATAAAATTGAGATAAGCGAAGATTCTGAAACTTGGTTATTATTAGCGGATAATATAAATGCAAGCCGCGGCTTTGACCAAAACGCGGATACTGGCGATCCTATGCTTTTAGTAATGACATCAGGGCAAAATAAAAAAGCGCGGTATATTAAATTGACCTGTAAAAAAGGTGAATTTTGGGTCAAACATCAGAACTGGACTTTTGTTCAGTTAAATGAATTTAAGGTATTTCCAAACTGATTTTTTGCGACAGCGATAAAATTGCTGTTTAAAAAATTTTTCAATTGAGTAATCTCTCAATTTTTATTTTGGGAAATTTTTGTCAGTATCGTAAAGAGATTTTGTGGGCTATCGCAAAACAGTTAGTTTGAGTTTGGCGGCTCTGGCTTTTTGAAAAAAAAATTCTATGTTTAAGCCGGAGTTTTTTCCTTAATAATTGTTTAATTTTTTTCGGAATTGTATATCCCAAAAAAATTAAACATTGACATAAATTAAATTTTTATTTTTTAGTAGGAGGACTTTAAAATGAAAAAGTCAGTTTTATTTTTGCTTTTTGTATTTAGTTTTTTGTGCGTTATGACAAGCGCAACTTTTGCGATTGGAACATCAGCAGGCACGACAATTTCTAATCAGGTATTTTTAAAAGCAAGCAATGCAGCAGACACGCAGTCAACGATTATTGACACGCAAGTAGCAGCAGTTTACGGTGAAACAACAGCGGATGCTATTGGCGGTTCTACACATGCGAATACTGTATTGATTGGCGAGACTGCTTATATTATTTATCAAGTATTTAATACAGGTAATACATCTGATAGTTACCGCGTGCAAATAGGTAATTTGCAATATTTAGGCGGTGCATCAAACTGGACACATGCTATTGTCGATAAAACAGGCGTTGAAAAAGGACTTGATTTTATAATTGGTCCGATAGCAGAAAATGGGTCTGAAACTTTTTCTGTGCGTATTAGTGCAAGTTCATTAATTGCTGAAGCGCCGAACGGCTCACAAGCGTATTGCACTGTTGCAGTTTATGCGTATAATTCAACTTTTACTGATACATATACAGGAGACAATGGCACAGTTTATGCAACAAACAATACCTCCGCAATCTGGATAGATTCGGCAATTGTATCAGCGGCAGTATTTTCAGTTACAAAAGTTTGTACAGGCGCAACACTCGCTGGAGTAGCAAGTCAGCCGCGACCTGGCGCGACTCTATGGTATGAAATAACTTATAATAATATTGGTAGTGCAGCTGGTGTCAATGTTTATATATACGACCAGATTGATTCTGTTAATACAGTTATAGCAGACACAATGGGGTCTGATGCGAGTTGGACATTCTACTATTCGACTTTAGATGCTCCGACGCCGGTATTTGGAGGCGGCGGGCAGTGGACAGCTGGAGCATTACCAGCAGATAAGACGACTGTTAAATGGATAAAATGGGATAAAGCAAGCGTAGCATCATCTGAAACTTCTAAATTACGCTATAGTGTGATTATAAAATAATTTTTGCTGATTATTTTATTGATGTTTTTTTTGTTTGATTAGTTTTTTATTTTTAACATATTCTTTGGTTTTCATTAATAAAACATCAATAAAATTTTAGAGTATTTTTTATTATTACTTGTTTATTGGTTTTTTATAGTTATTTTGATGATTTGAATAATTTATAAAAACCAAATCACGAGGCGCAATTATTAGAAGTTTTTTGAGTGATAGATTAAAAATTACATTCATCAGCGTGATTTATATTTTTGTAGCGCTGATAATACAAGTAAATTTCAAAACGCAAGTGAATGCTGCGGGTGTAAATTATAATACTCTTATTAATGCCAAAAATCTGCAGTTGAACGCGGAAAATTTTGTTTTTGCTGTAATTGATACTTCGCTGTATAATCCAGATACCTATGTTTCGGCTATTTACGGTTTGAAATGGACTGATACTTACTCTGCTAATCCGATACAGTCTAATATTCAATATGCTCGTCCGGGCGATACAATTGTTTATACTTATAAATTTGTAAATAACGCCAATGCGCCCGATACAATAATTATTGAATTAAGTGAACCATCACTGAATAATCTTACTCTTAATGATTGGAATGCAGCTATATTCAACGCTGATAATACTATTAAATTAGGCGATACTGTGGCAATTATTACTAATCTTGCGGCAGATGAGGAATTTACTTTTAATATTGTAATTAATATAAGCGCAGCAGCCGTTAATTTGTCCTCCGGCGGCTGTTCTGTCGTTGTTAAAACTAATAGCGCGCCAGTCGGTCAATATATTGGCGATAATTCGCAGATATATGCCGGCAGCGCGCTAATTTCTGATATTGACGACGGCGAAACAGCGAATGTGCTTATAAAATATCCTAAAATAACTATCACTCAGCCGACGAATAATTCTAATGTTCATAATCAAAATTTTGTAGTTTCTGGTACATCGGCATTTACTCGTTCAGGCGATAATATCAAGATTTTTGTTAATTCTCAATTACAGCAGGAAATATCTATAACCGATACTTCTACTGTCTGGTCAAAACAGATTAATATCAATTCTTATTCAAATGTTATTGAAGCAAAATTATATGATAGTTTTGGCAGATTATTCGATACTTCGATTATTAATGTTAATTATACTACTGCTAATCCATTTTCTTTATATTTTTATCAACCGACAATCAATGCAATCGTTATCGAAACTAATGCCGCAATTATTAATTTGCAGGGCTATTGTTCGGAAGTATTTGAAAATATAGATATTTTTATGAATGGTAATTATCTTGCAACTGCGCAAGTATCTCATTTGAATATCTGGCAGACGCAGATACCATTAAATTCATTAGCAGATTCAAGAATTTTGAATTTAATTGAAGCGCGTCCGCAAAATTCATTATTAAATAATTATTATGATACAATTGCTGTTTATTGCGATTTAGAAAAGCCAGCAGCGATAAATAATGCGCTAATCACAAAATATGTTGATGTTAGAAATAATTACAATCCTGTAATATATCTGAATTGGCAGAAACTATCGGACGATATTGCATATTATAATATCTATCGTTATAGTCCTAATGGCTTATATTTAAAATCTGTTGTTTATACTGAAAATTTTGTTGATAATAATGCGCAATATGACGCCGATTATGTTTATTTTATCGAACCAGTAGATAGAGTTGGGAATATCGGAGATTCAATGCCGAGCAGATTTGAAATTTCTAATATTTCTAAATTATCAGATATAAAACAGATTGCAATTAATATCAAAAATAACAGTGGCTTGTATTCATTAGAATTAGCGCTACAAAATGCAGAGGGCGAAATTTTAAATTGTTTTGACGGCAATACAATCGCAATTAGATTGACAAATCCGAACGCTAAAATTTCATTTGATACCCATCAAAAAACTATGCAAAACGGCAAAGTAGAATTTTTTATTAGCGGGTTAATTGGAATAATGCCGGAACTCTTTAAATTTACATTCAGCGGCAAAGAATATCACGGACTATTAATATTCAAGCTTGACGAAAATGATACAATGCCGCCAAAAGCATTTGTCAGCGATATTCAAGATAGTTCGTTTGCTCTTGTAGCAATACCATATTATTATTATGAAAAAATTAGCGCTGATACTGAAGTTTTAGTATCAATCACGCCAGAACCTGATTTTGACGCTGTGTTGAATAATAAGAAAAATCAAGCGAATATCAAACTCGAAAATTCTACTGATTACAAGACATTCAATACTTTATCTGGCGGTAGATTATCTACTATTAAACAATTTGAAATAACTAAACGCAACGGAGAAAAGATAACTAATTTCGGCAATAATTTTGTGCATTTATTTATTAGTTATCCTGATGATGATAATGATTTAATTGTTGATTTTACTAAAACTTTGACTACTACCGGCGTAAATGCAAATACAATAGATTTCTTGTATCTAAATGAAATTACCAATAGTTGGGATGTTATACCATTTACAGTAGTCGATACTACTAATAAGGTTGTTCGCACAAAAGTCAATCATTTTTCTACTTTTATGATTGCAGGGAAATCCTATTCATTAAGCGATATTATCAATAATTTAAAAGTTTATCCAAATCCATTTAAACCTAATTCAGACCCGACGCACACGCAGATAATATTTGATAATGTCAATCCGGGGTCAAGATTAAGAATATTTACTATTACTGGTCAACTTGTATATGAAACTACTGCTGATGCTAATCAATATAGAATTATCTGGAATGTTGTTAATCAGCATAATAAACCGCTTGCAAGCGGCATATATATTTATTTAATTGAATATCGTACATTGAAAAATACAGGAAAATTGTTGATTATTAAATAAAAATATCATATGATAAAAAAATGAAAAAAAATATTTTAATAAAATTTTTAGTTATTTTTATAATTTTATTTTTTGCGGTTAATATTTATTCTCAAAAAATATTTGCAGCGTCAAAATATGCCGGAACAAAAAGCGCAATGTTTTTGAAATTAGCTGGCTCACCGCGCACTATGGCAATGGGCAATGTTTATGCCGTCATCCCGGAATCAATAAATGCTTCTTATAGCAATCCTGCTGTGGCATTGCTGAATTTGAAATCTCCGGAATTTCAATTCATTCATACTAAATGGCTAACTGATATTAATTTTAATTATCTCGGCTATGCTCAAACTGTTAATGAAAAATCTGGGATAGCAATCGGTTTATTAAATTTTGATTACGGGTCATTTACTGGTTTTGATGCTGTCGGCAATAAAATATCAGATCCAAAAGCCGTTGATAGAGCGCTGACCTTTACTTCGTCATTAGTATTAGCGCCGAAAATTGGAATCGGCGGCACAATAAAATATATAAATAGCAATTATGACGGGATCAAAGCTGATGCCGCAGCTATTGATGCTGGCGTAATTTATCAATCAAAAATTGAAGAATTAAAATTTGGCGCAGTTATACAAAATATCGGCACTAAAATAAAATATGTTAAAGAATCTTTTAGTCTGCCGCAAGTATATAAAATCGGTGCAGCTTATTCATATCTTGAAGATTTGCTCGTTGTTGGATTAGATATAGGTAAATCTAATTTTTCTGATGTGTTTGTTAATCTCGGTGTTGAATGGAAATGCTATCATAATCTTGTAGTCCGCGCCGGCTATAATTCTGAAACTGATATTGGTAAAGGATTATCCACGGGATTCGGAGCAAATTTTGAAAAGTGGCAGTTTGATTATGCCTACCTGCCATTTGGCGAACTCGGCGGAACACATAGATTCGCATTAATCTATCGCTTTAAAATCAGTTCGCCTAAAAAAATTAAATTTTAGTTTTTCTTAATTGTATTCCAAAATTTTTATATCAACACTGCAATCACATATTTCTTGTTTATGATTAATATCATTCAATTTTTTTTGAGACAATTTATGACTGCGCTTTTTTTTATAAAAAAAATAAAAAAAACTTGACATTTTTTTTTTGTTTAGTAAAATGTGCTTTCTAAAAAATTAATTGTAAAAAAATTAGGAAGGTAAAAAATTGATATGAGTAATTATGAAATAGGAAAAGAAGTAGAAGGAAAAGTAGCCAGAATATTGAATTACGGCGCTATTATTACAATTGATGACAAAACAGGATTATTGCATAACAATAAACTTGGCAAATATAGAAAAATATCCGGACTGCTGAGAGTCGGTGATATTGTTAAAGTTAAAATTGAAGAAATAAAAGAAGATGGAAAATTTAGTTTGTCATTGAATCAAGAATTAGAAAAGAAAAAAGTTGTGCGTGAAAATAAAAAGAAACCGACAAAACCGTATCAGTTTAATCCTAAAATTGCTTGGCATACTGTTAATAATTGGCAGATAGGCGGAAAGAAAATATCTGAAGATGCTTCTTTTGAAGAAAGAATGAAGGTATTTTTAAAAGATAGTGATGAAAAAAGATTAGATATAAAAAAATCCCTTGAAGCAAAACGCGGTTAAAAAAAATATATATTGCGGGGTAGAGCAGCCTGGTAGCTCGTTGGGCTCATAACCCAAAGGTCAGAGGTTCAAATCCTCTCCCCGCTACCACTTTAATCCCTTTGTTATCAAACATATACAGCGGTTTTTAGCATACTTTCTGAACCTGCCGTTTTTGCTTGGTATGAAAGAAGTATGAAAGAATTAAATTTCGGCAGTTTTTCTACTGCTTCTTTCATCCCTACTAAATTCCGATGCGTATAATGCTTAATACTGCTTTTCGGAAGTTTACCCATTAATCTTTCAATAATTCTTTCATCAACTTCTAAGCGTTCAAGCATATCGCGGAAAGTATGTCTGAAACAATATAAAGTAATATCAGTGTTTAGATTTTTTTCACGAAGGATTTTTTTCAAAAGTTTTCCAAGTCTGGAAACAGCGTTTCCTCTCTCATACGCATAATCAAAAATATACTCACTATCTGAAATAACTTTATTATCAAACAAAGCCGAATGAACAGGAATAATAATATCCTTTGCAGTTTTGCCTTCGCGTAAATCAAAATACCATATTCCTTCTTTCTGTTTTAAATTTTCTCGTTTCAAATATATAACATCGCTGTCTCGTAATCCTGTATAAAACATAAGCAACGATAAATCCCGCAATTCTTTTATATCCCAAATGAACGAAAAAAAATTTTCAATTTCAACTATTGGTCTGCGCTGTTTCTTTCGTTCATTTACGTTCCCATTATCTTTACTTAAATTTTTAAGCAGTGTTTCTTTAAATTCTTCACACGGGTTTATTGTAATATATTTTTTATATAAAGCATTTTTCATTATCTTACAAAATACCGCGAAATCATTCATAACAGATTTTATTGATACTTCTTCTTTACGCTTTTTAAAATAATTTGCAATAGTCATAGATGTAATATCTTTAATCAAAATTTCGCCGAAATATTCACAAACCCTATTTATTCTTCCTGTCCTTTCAGAAATATTTACTCGGGAATTTTTACAGGATTCTAAATATTCGTCTTTATATTGACTGACCCATTCCTTAAAAGTTATTTCAGGTTTAATAAGCAAATCAAAAGATTCGCCCTTATTATATCTATCAATAATATCAAAAATATGACGCCAAGCCAGCGCCTCTGCTCCACCTCCTTTTTTGTTTGAATTTATTTCGGCAAAATTTTTTCTAATTATTTTTCCCGAAATATTGATATACGCTTGGAAAAAATGTAACGGAAATTTACGACTATCATCTCGCCAACGATAGACCTTATAAGTGACATCATTCACAACACGCTCCCCAACCGTTGTCTTACATGTCAACAGATTATTTAATGCCTGCGAGTAAGTCAAGTTATTTTGCGCGAAAACTTCGCTATGATTTTTTACATCTTCGTTTTTTTCTTCAATCATTTTTTTCGCTAATCACAATTATTTTGACATTTTATATCAAAACCATATCCAAAATTTTATTGACATTTTTTGTCAATCTTCACATCAAAAGTATTTGCGATTTTTTGTCAATCTTTTCCACAGTTCAGTCATATAAAATTATAGGTTAATTTACAAATTTAAAACACGCCGCTATATTTTTATAGCGGCGTTATATTTTTATAGCGGCGCTGAATACAATACTTTAATTTACGCTTTTTACATGCTCGGGTTCATTTATTCCCTCATTTTCATCAATAAAAATATATCCCTCTTTTCTCAATTTTGTAATATATTCTTTAATATTTTCTGGAAATTTCGGGAAATTTTGTAAAGCAACAGGACATAATGCCGAGTTTATAAATTTTTTCTCATAACTCGTGGGCTCAATTTCAATCGCATACGCGCGATATAAACAATTTCTGCCGCACGATATATTTGAAAATCCAACGCAAAGATATTTACCCCTGCAAACAAGTCCCTTATTAGTTCTATTTAACGGCATTTTAATAAGGATTTCTTTTGAGTGAATTTTTGATTTAGCTCCACAACAACTAAATCCCATTTCTTCCAATTTATCTTGAACATTTTTGTTCATAACATTTTTTAAAATATCTTCGTTCTTAATTTTATTCATCTTTTTTACCTCTTTAAAAATTTTTTAAAATAAAATAATATCCAACCGCAAATTTATAATAACTATAAATCGGCTTGCGATTAAGTTCAGATTTAACTTTTATCCGCCACGCCATCTATTTTTTTCCATTTCTTCCCCCCATTTTTTTTAAATTCTGCTTGCAACATATACCGCGCCTATAATTTTATAATTTTATTAGCGCTTTTTTTTTTCCTTTTTTAAGCTTTTTAATTTGGGTTTTTGGTAATATAGAAAGAATACTACCCAGCATGGATTTCCCTGCTCCTTTTTCATTCCCACTAATACACAAACACGGTTTTTTTTCTATCTTCTGATTCAGTATAGAAATCAATAATGCCTCCGCGTTTTTTTTTTCATCATCTTTTTTAAAATTAAAATCTGAAATAACACC
>JAKPEO010000042.1 GCA_029551925.1 bacterium | reverse complement strand
TGATCTTCCCAAAAAAGTAGCCACAAAGAAAAGCAAGAGTTATAATTAATTTTTGTTGGAGGTGTCTGCAATGACAGGTATTAAAAAAAGTAAAAAGCAGTATTCGAAGGAATTTAAGGAAGAAACAGTCAAAATGATTGTTGAAGGTCGGCGGACAGTAGCATCAGTATCGCGCGAACTTGGGATATCGACAATCTTTTATACAAATGGAAAGCCGATTATCTTGAGAATAAGGAAAACGCCTATCCCGGCAAAGGTAATCTAAGACCCAAAGATGCGGAACTGCGTCGTCTTGAACGCGAAAACGCTGATTTGCGCGAGTAGCGTGATATATTAAAAAAAGCGCTGGCCATCTTTTCAAAACAACCGAAATGAAGTATCAAATTATAGATACTCAACGCTCCAAATTTCGGTTGGGAAAGATGTGCCAAGTATTAGAAGTTTCACGGAGCGGCTATTATAATTGGAAGAAACGGGAGCTGAGTCAAGGTAAGATAAGTAATGATGAATTATTTTGGGAAATTAAAAAGATTTATTATGAACAGGAACAGATACCCGGCAGTCCGAAAATAACCGAGGAATTGAAAGCGCAAGGCATTAAATGCAGCAAAAACAGGGTAGCCAAAATTATGAAAGAAAACGGAATAGCATCTAAAATCAAGAAAAAATTCCAAAAGACCACTAATTCAAATCATAATTCGGAAATAGTTCCGAATATTTTGGTGGAGACTGAAAAAACAAACGCGCCTAATCAGGCATGGATATCAGATATTACTTATATCTGGACCAAAGCCGGCTGGCTTTATCTGGCTGTAATCATCGATGTGTTTAATCGAGGCGTAATCGGCTGGTCAATATCAAATCGTATAATAAAAGAATTGGTGATAAGCGCATTTTTGATGGCTGTATTCAATAAAAATCCTGGCAGCGGTGTGGTTTTTCATTCTGATCGCGGAAGTCAGTATGTTAGTAATGAATTCAAGGTTGTATTGAAATCTCATCATTTTATTCAGAGTATGAGCGGCGCCGGTAACTGCTATGATAACGCTATGGCGGAATCTTTTTTTCATAGTCTTAAAGTTGAAAAGATTTACTGGAATGTATATGAAACGCGAGAGCAGGCAAAGCAAAGCATTTTTGAGTATATTGAATTGTAATATAATATCAAACGCCGTCATTCATCAATTGGCTATATGAGTCCAAGGAATTATGAATTAAAATATTATAATTCAAATGACGGAAAAGTTTGTTGAAATGAAAAAGGTTGAAGTTTTTGGGGAAAGTTTGAAAACGCCTTTTTTTCAAAAAAGGGTTTTCATAAATCCCCCCTTGTTTTTGTCTTACTTTTTTCAAGAAAAAAGTAAGCGCCTTTTTGATTCTTTTTGGGCGATCAAAAAGAATCTCTGTATTAAATTTAATAGGATTTTTTTTATTATTATGCTATAAATTTAGTGCTTAACTTCGTGGCCACTTTTTCGGGGTAATATCAAGGTTAATTTTGCAATATTTTTTTTTAATATTCCACAGGCTTCTTGATAACTAATATTTTCTTTTTCTGATAATTGTTGACATAATTGGGTTGCAATTTCAGGATATGATTTTCCTTCTTTTGTTATCGAATCATAATCTAATTGTAATTGCTGTGCAATTTTTTCAATTAGTTGTTTCCAAGACAATGCTAATGAACTATCGATATCTGTCAATACAGTTTTAGAAACTCCTGCGCCAATAAATAATCCTAAATTACCGTATAATGATGAGCTGATTATAATATCCAAAACATCATTTCTATTCGGACTATCATTTAATTTCATTTTTATTCTCCAAAGGACTTATGGCGACTATCGTCGCGCGCCCTGCCGACGTTTGCGGAGATGACGAAGTCATCGGAGCAAATGTCCGGCAGGGCGCTAATAGGCGAAGTCGACTGACGGCTGCGGCGTCTTTTCGTAGCCGCAAGTCAGGAGACGAAGCATATCAGCAGCCCCTTGGGGCGCGCGACGATAGGGCAAAATCGTCTGACGCCGAAGGCGGAAGGCGATTTTGCCCTATCGGACTGGGCTTTTTGACGCTCGGCGCTTGCGCCGAGTGTCCGAAGGCCGTGCGAAGCGCGAGCAAAAAGTCGAAATTAACTGAAGGAAAATTTACTTTGCTTTAAAACTTTTGATTCCTTCTTTGGCTTTTCCATTTTTATCAAATAATGAAAATGCTTCCCACATTTCTGAATCATACCATTCTGGACTCCAATAATATGCGCCTTGTATATTATTATTTTTTCTGCAAACCGATAAAAAATGATTTATCCATTTTGCCTGATCTGTTTCATTTAATTCATATCCTTTTACTATTTTATTCCATTCTGCAAATTGTCCGTTAAAATAATTTTTACTTGGATATGCGTATTCGCATATAACAATTTTTCTTTTTAATGAAGCTGATAATTGATTGATTTTTAATTCAAAATATTTTAAATCATTTTGTTCGCTAAGATTTGAAGTTGGAAAAAATGAAAGTCCCAAAAAATCAATTTTAACATTATTTTTAAGCATAAAATCATAGAATTCAATACAAAATTCAGTGTTCCACCATTGAGTTAAATGTAAAATAAATTTTGCATTTTTATCTACTTCTAATATTCCCTCTTGTGATGCTGCTATTATTTGAGCTGCTTTTATCCAAATATTTTTTTTCATGTATTCAATATTAAATCGGTTATACCATTCATTTTCAAATTCACCGCATATACCAAAATCAATTTCATTTCCTATTTCATACATTTGAGGAGTAATTTCATTTTTTATAAATTGAGACGCAATTGATTTTGAATATTCACGAACTTTGATAATTTTATCAGAGTAAGATAATTTTTTCCATTTTTCAGGTAACGGTTGTTTAACATAATCAGACCAATTATCACTTAAAAATAAAACTAAATAAGGAGCAATATTATTTTTTTTACATTCATTAGCAATTTTCATAACATAATCCAATGAACTCATTCCAGTATCGCATGTCCAAATCCTTAATCTGAAAGAATCAATTCCGTTTTGTTTGAATATATCAAATATATTTAGAATATTATCTGATTCCCAATTTTTACCGTTTTCAATCATAGATATTGAATAGTTAGCATCAACGCCTGTAAAAAAATTAGATTTCCAAATTAAATCAGCGTATTCAGGATGGTCAATGAAAGGATTTCTATTCCCTTGAATTTTGTAAACCTCTTCATTACGTTTTAATTCTCTTTTACTTACCGGATCTGCTTTATGCCATTTTAATAGCATATTAATTGCCCAGGGCTCAAAATCAATTCCGTTATCCTGAACCATTTCACTAACTGAACAATTTAAATGATTATCTCCTGTAAGATAACATACTGCAAAATATAAATATGCCCTGGCGAAATCGCCTTTATATTCGTCGGCCGGTTCAAAAACTTCGCCGTCGTATCCCAGACCTTCTCTTGCCAAACCTGTTTTTGATATCGCCCACTGATTAAAATTTTTTCCTACTTCGCCTAATGGTTTTACTCCTTTTTTACCATTGACATGAGCATCGCCAAGTATAACGTGAAATAAATCCGAATAAGCGCTGTTTTTAAATCCGCCCCACCATTGTTTTGGCCAAGAGTGTTCTCGCGTAAGAAAACTACCGATTTTTCCTGTTGGACCGCCTTGATTTTGCTGGAATATTTTAAATGGATAATTTGAATAAATACAGTCTGGTTCGCCATTTTCCTTTGCATCAGTTTTTTTATAATGCTCCCACAAAGAATCATAACTTACTGTCTTGTGTTTTTTTATTATATCGTGTAATGCCATTTTTAACTCATTTTCAGTTTTATTTTTTGCATTTAAATAGTATTCCGATAAATCCGAAGAATAGATTGCGCTTGATAATAATAATATTACAAACAAAAGGATTTTTAATTGTTTCATCATTATTCTATTGTTTTTTTAAAAATTTTCTTTCAGTTAACGGACTGGCTTTTTACTCGCGAACGAAGTGAGTGACTGCGAAGCAGCCGCGCGAAGCGCGAGGTAAAAAGCCGAGTTAAATGTCGTGCATTTTACTGTATCTTTGCCTTTGTTCGGCTTTCTTTTGCTGCACTTTGATAAGTTCCTTTTTGTAAACTTTCAGATTCCTTTTGTTTCTTAATTATATTATCAATTTGTTTTCTTGTGTAAATGTTTTCCCAATTTAATGTCGATTTCTGCTTATCAATATGCTGATTAGCTTCCTGAACAAGCGAATTAAAATCACTTATTATATTATTATTAAAAAATGAAATTTTACAATTTTCAATAATTTTTCTAATTTCAGAATACACATCCTTTGTTATTATTTCAATATCAGCTTGTTTACTTTCATATTTTTTTATTATTTTTTTTACTTCAGGCTCTTGTTTTTTTACTTCTTTTTGAAAATTATCAACAACTTTTTTTTGTTCATTTATGCTCTTCAAAATAGTTTTATTCAAAAACTCGTTAATAGCTTTATTTAATGATTTTGCATTGTTGTTCGTAAGATTTAAAAAATTATTATAGCTATCAACATCTTCATTATATGCAGCACGCATATTCTCATATTGATCTATTTTACGATTGATTTTCTTTTTTTCTTCAGTAAAATCTCCAAAAAGTGAGTCTAAAAATGATTTAAACCCTAAATATCGATTACTATAGGTATCATATTGACTTTGTAAATTATTAAAAAAAGAATCTAAAGAATTTTTATCATTTACAATTTTATTGTACCACTGATTAATTTTGTCGAAATCTCGATATAAAGAATTTATCTCATAAACATAATCTTTTGCTTTAGCATCAAAATTTTTGTCTAACCCAGATACTAAAAAATAATTAGATAAATTTTTTAATAAGAATTCATATTCTTTATCTAAAGAAGAATTCCAATTATCAATTGATTTATTCCATAATTCAATTAAGTGATCTAATTGTTTATTTTTTTCTTTATAATTATTTAATGCAATTTCCAAATCATTGAGTTCTTTATTCAATTCATTATATATCTGATTTATTCGCTCAATGATTTTAAGTGTTGTAATTTGAAATTTTGTATTGTTGGAATTTGGAATAATTTCTTTATTAAAATAATCAATCACATTCTGTATATTACTTTCGTTATAAGTATTATTATCCAAAGCTTTTTTCGAGGAAACAAAGAATATTTTATCATAAAATCCATCAATTTTATTAATAGCATTTTTTAAAATTTCTTCCGGTTTTTTATTATCATCATTTGATATTTCGTCAATCCTATTAACAATTATTATAGGTCTAAATTGACGACAATATTTTTGAAGTGTATCAAACTCAGTTTTTTTTCCCATTTTTGTCGCATCAAAAATCCAAAAAATTACATCCGATTGCTTTATAAATTCAGCTGTTATTTCAGAATGGCGAGCAACACCGGAATTAAATCCTGGGGTATCTGCAATATCGATATTCTTTAAAAGTTCATTTTCTAATTCAAGTTGTACATAAAATAAATTATTTAAAATATCATTTTCTTTCATTTTATTTTCAACTGTTAAGTTGTGCAATTCATCTTTACTTAATTTATAACTTTGAATTTTTCCGTCTTTAAAATGTGCGCACATTTTTCTTGCATCATTATATTGTAATCGCGTTATTGTTGCAGTTGTTGGTCTGATTTTCATTGCTAATAATGTTTCTTTAATTAGTGCATTGATAAATGTTGATTTTCCTGATGAAAATTCACCAAGAACAGTTACTAATGCAGGCGAATCAATTTTATCATTTAATTTTTTGAAAAATTCTTTGCATTCATAAATAATATTATTTTTTGAATTTATTTTTGAAATTAACTTCAAAATATTATTAATAGAATTTTTTAAATCTTCCTTTTCTTTTAAAATTGGCTGTTTTATTTTCCTTGTTGATGTTGAATCTTTACTAAATAAACCGATAAGAAAAAAAATCCCAACAACAATATATAAAATAATACTTAAACTCATAATTAATCTCCGTTAATTTTTATTTGATTAACTATAAACTAAAATCCGGAATATTCCAAGGGTTGAAATTTTGTAATAAATCAATATTGCTTCCTCCAAATATATTAGGTTGCGTCATTCCAATTTGTTGAGCATTGTGGTATAAATCGTGACCACCAAATATATTTGATTTGCTGTGCATAACATTATTATTACTATCGTTTGTATAATCTTCGCCGCCGAAAATATTCGGTTTTGTATGAAAACTCGTTCCATGATTATCTGTTATATCTTCTCCGCCAAATATGTTTGGTTTTGAATGAAGATGCGTGCTTCCATCAATCGAGTGGAAATCTTCGCCACCAAAAATATTTGGCTCTGTATGTCCAAGAAATTCTCCATTGGAATATACATCATCTCCACCGAATATGTTCGAATGCGTTGAAATGTGATCAAATGTTGAAAAATCCATAATATCACCTCTACTTTAAAATTATTTCTGAACGAATTTGTTGAAATGTCAATTGTTTATTTTTGATTGTATTTTTTTCATTATTGGACTCTTTTATCTGCGTTTGTAGTTGCTCTTTTATTTCTTGAAAATGACGTTGAAAATCAGTGTTCAATTTATTTTTCAAATTGCTTGATAAATTATCAATATTTGTAATTACAGATTTATGTAAATCAGCGAAAATTGATTGTAAAATATCAGGTAATTTATTTTTTAATTCTATTTTTTGTTCATTTATTATATTTTTCGAAATATTATGCCCTAATAATTTTCCAATTCCGCCACCAGCAAAAGTTGCAGTTATTAGCGGCAATAAAGTTAGTCCTCCAGAAGCTATACCTGTTACTATTGCTAAACTTCCCATTGCTACCGCTCCAATAGAAAATGAGTTTTTATCTATTTGTTCGGTTGATTTTTCTAATGTTACGCTATCAATAGAAGAAATTAGGGCTACATCATTTTTACCGATTTGATCAATAATTACTTTTTTTGAAAAATATCTTTCATATCCTTCAAGAGTTTTTTGAATAATTATTACAATATTATTATCTATTAAATTTTGAGACTGTTCTAACCAATTTTTTACAGTTTGTTTAATTTTATAGGGCAAAATTTTTTCCGCAAACTCTTTCAAATCGCCTTTTATAGTTTCAATTTCAATCATTAATTTTTCAGTTAAATCGATATGGTTTTTATTAATTGAAGATTCGACTCGAAGTTTTAATAAATTTATTTGTTCATCAAAATATTTTAACAATTTTCTAAATCGCTCATTATAATCGTTTTCTGATTTTGATAAGTTTTGATCCATTTTTTCTAAATCTTCAAATGTTTTACTTAATTGATTTTCAGAAATTTCAATTTCCTCTAATAGTAATTTGGATAACATATTAGTTTGCAAATTCATTTTTTTTATTTTATTATGAGTTCGTTCAGAACTCATAATAAAATTTTCTAATTCTTTTTCAAACACTGATAATTGAGATTTATCAAGAGCATTTCTATTTGAATTTAATTTTCCTTTTATTGCTAATTTTGCAGATATTGGATAAATATTATAGTTATCTAATTCAATTATTTTTTTAAGTTTATTTTCAATGTCTTTTTTGATCCTTGCAAGTTCCGAATCTGAAATTTTATCGATCTGATTAATCACAAAAAAAATAGTTGGAATATTGGAATGAAACACTTGATCCGTTAAAAAATTTTTCTCACTATTTCTCAACGGCGCGGTGGCATCTAATAATAATATTGTCGCATCTGAAACAGGCATATAACCGTATGTAATATCTACTCTCTGCTGTTCAATATCTTCTATTCCAGGCGTATCTACTAAAACAATCCCGTCTTTTAAATAGTCTATCGGATATGCAATTTCAACATATTTAACAGTTTGAGCGTCAAAATCGCGCAATGCAGTGAAATCTTCAAATTTTTTTTATCAAATTCAATATCAACAATTTCTCCACTTTTTTTGAAAATCCTTAACGATGGCTTTTCTGCATAATGTATAATATTTATTGTGGCAGTTGTCGGACGAATTGAAGTTGGGATAATATCTACACCTAAAATGGCATTAAGCAGTGTTGATTTCCCTCTATTAAATTCGCCTACTACTGTAATTATAAATGTATCTGATTCAAATTGTTTTATAAGTAAATCTGATTTAATAATAATATCTTTATAATTATGTTCTTCGGCAATTTTTTTTATCTTTACTATTTGTTCAATGCAATTTTGTTTTTCCGATATATAATCTGACATTTTTATCCCCTCTTTTAAAAAAGATTAAAATACTTATCAAATGATTTTTTTTGTTGCAAAAATCTTTCTGATAATTTTATATAATATATTTTTTTGCTTTCGATTTTTTCTTTTTCTAAATTCATCTCTCTTTTTATTTCTGCAATGGTTTTTTCTACTGAAATCAACATATTTTCCATTTTTTCGGAAATCATATAAGACTGTTTCATTAAAATATTTTTTATTTGATGTTTAATTTCAGGAAGAGTACGAGAAAAATTATGTTCAACTTTATTTATAACCTCATCTCGAATTTTTTTTAGTTCTCTTTGGCGAATATTAAAATCAAGACCAATTTGTGCTAATAAACAACCTACGCCGGTTACTACCCATGCAATTGGGCCAAATAAAACTCCAGATATAAAACCAATACCAAATCCAACACCAATAGAAGTTGCAAAATCAGACATGGTAAAATCAGAATATTTAAACTCAAAATTAAATGAATCTAAGTTCCCTTGCACAAGATTCGCCTGATACGACAATAAATCTTCATTAAAATCTTTAATTCTCAATAATACTTCTTGCTTTATTTCATCAATATCTGATTTTAATCGATTTTCAATATTCAATGACATTTCAACAACTTTTTCATTTATAAATGAGTTTAGATCATTTTTTAAATCTTCTTTTATATCTCCCTCGTAATTTAAAATAAATGATGATACATCATTTAATAATGGTCTCACATATTTATTAGATTCTATTTGAAAACAATCTAACAATCTACTTCCTTTCATTTCAAAAAATGATAAAATATCTTTTTTTCTATCTTTAATTTGCGCTAACAGAGGTTCATTTTCTTTTATTCTTTTTACGAAAAATTCAGGTGAAAAATTTAAACTATTAATTTTTAATTTTAAACTGTTGTGGTATGTTTGAATTATTGATGAACAGTAAGTCAAAGGTTGACAAATCATTTCTTTAGCTTTCTCGCTAGACGTTAAAAATTTTTCCATTTCAATTATAAATTTTGAAAATCCAGATTTCTCAACATCGCCTTGTAATGCTTTTTTTGCATTTATAAGATATAAGGTTATTTCACATCCTGTATTGACGGATTCTTTTATTTTTGAAACGAAATATTCATATTCTTCTTTGAATTCTTCGTATTCGTCATCGTTCCAATAGTTTACTACAAAAATAATTTTATTAATAAACTCTCGAAACATTTTCAAATATCTTTCTTCTGATTCTTGAAAAAATTGTGAAGCGCGCATAAGCATTATAGCAGCGTTGCCGTTAGGCAAATAGTCTAAAGTCGCTTTTTCATGATAATCATAAGTAGAATTCAAGCCAGGAGTATCAATAATTTCAACACCATTTTTACAATATTCTGTAGGATAATATACTTCCGCATATTTTATTTGTTTAGAATTTTTATCAGCCTCATCGGTTAACGCAGTTGTATATCGCTCTAAATCAGTATATCCAATTTCAACAATTTTTCCTGTTGAAATTTCTTTTCCATTATCATCAATTTTTCCATAATAATTTAGTTTGACTTTTTTGGATTCTCCATATTTGATAATATTAATAGTTGCTTGCGTTTCTGTAGCTCCAACAGGCAATACTTTTTCTTTTAATAATGCATTCAAAAAAGTTGATTTTCCGTTATTAAATTGACCTACTATCATTATTCTAAATATACCATTTAGAACTTTTTCTTTTTGTTCTACTAATGATTTAATATAGTCATTTTCAAGAGAACTTTTGTTCTCGTCTTGTTTTTCGTATTCACATATAAGAGCAATAAGATTATCTATTTCACGAGCTGTTTCTTTTTTTGTTTTATCAAAATCTTGAATTGTATATTGCATTGTATTCGCTCCCTTTATATTTTGCAAACAAATCTTTTCTTTAAAAATGCATGACATTTAACGGATAAGACCTGCTGACGCGGCGAAGCCGTGTCCCGTAGGGTCGAGCCGCAGGCTCGAACAGCAGGTCTAAGATAACTGCCGTATCAATTTATTAAAAATTTAATTCCTTCAATTATTCCTGAACTTAATAATTCTACGCTTGTAGATTCAATTATTTTTTTTAATCCATTTTTTAAATCAGGAATTTTTTTTAATAATGTATTAAAAACATTAACAACCTCAATTTTATCCGCAGATTTTGGATTATCAAAAATAGTATTTAATTTTTCTTTTTCGGTTTTATCTAATTCATTATATATTTTTTCATCAATCAATTTTCTTATTTCAGTTATTAATGAACCGTAATCATTTAAAGGTTTTGATGAAATAGAAATCGAACTATTATCAACCGCAATATTGCTATTACTAATGTTCGATATAATTATTTGTTTATCATAATGATTAAAAATAAATAATCTATCCAAATCAATAGTTTCTATTCCTTCGCTATCAATAAAAAATTCTTCTAATTTATATTTTATTTCACGTATAAATTTTAAAAAAAATTGTTCATTAAATACCAAAATCATTTCATTACCATTCGTTTTTCCAAATGCGTGTACACAAAAATCTACCAAAGATATTTTCTTATTTGCTATTGCAAAAATAAATTTATAATATAATGCAAGTCTATCTTCGTCATCTTTAGGTAGCCAAAAACGTTTTGAACCTATAAAAGAACCACCAGTACTCAAAAAATCTTTATACCAATTTTCTAAATTAATATTTTGATTATTTTTAAACTGTAAAGTAATTATCTTTACAATTTCGTCATTTTCGCAAAAATTAATAAATAACTCAATAAAATTATGAAATGTCTGGTAGTTAGATTTAATAACATCATTAGATAAATCGAAAAACTTTCTAAACGCTAAATCAATTTTTTTCTTATTAAATGTTTTATTCATTATATGTTACCTCTCTACAAATACTTCCTCATCTTTGATTTTACCATCTAATTTTCTTTTTGTTTTTAAGATGTTGTCAAACGAATCTTGAGCTCTTTGAAAATCAACAGTAATTGAGTCAATGTCTTTATAATTTGAAATTATTTCTGATTTAATTAATGCCATATTTTTTTTTAGTTCGGCTTCGCTTTTAACATTTATCAAAAATTCATTTAGTTTTTGTAATTCTTCTTTGCGAATTAATAATTTTCCAACTGCATTTTTAAATGATTCATTTATTGTCGCAATACCCAAAAATTCAAAAACATATTTTTGTAGTGTTTTTTTTACAAAATATTTGGAAAATAGATATACCAAATATATTACAAATAAATTTGATAAAACTCCAATAATAAAATTTAATAATATTTCCAAATCATTCTCCTGTATTTAAAATTGATATGGCAGTTATCTCGTTTTTTATCGAACCAAAATTAGTAAAAAGATTCGCTTAATATTCTAAAAACAGTGGCTTAAGCGAACTTTTTGTCAAAAAAGTTCGCTTAAATCGCATCTGGTTAGGATGCAAGATTAAATTCGTTTAATATCCGTATTCAGCGGCTTAAACGAATCCAAATCTCCTAATTTCTAAAAAATATATATAATTTATAATTCAATCTAAAATAAAAAAAAGTTAAAATTACAAATCATCCAACGGACTTTTAATTTTTGCGATATTTGTTTTTGTTACATGCGTATATATTTCAGTTGTTTTAATATCTTTATGTCCTAATAGTTCTTGAATAAATCTTATATCAGTTCCTTTTTCTAATAGATGCGTAGCAAAAGAATGCCGTAAAGTATGAGTGGTAGCATTAACATTTATTTTGCTAATCAATTTAAATTTAGTAAATATTTTCTCAACTGATCTTTTGTTTATATGTTTTTTTTTATTTTTTCCAGAATAAAAGAGCCAAGATTCTGGTTGATATATTTTTATATATTCTTTCAAATATTCTAAAATCTTATCAGACAAAATAGAATGTCTATCTTTTTTACCTTTTGCATTTCTTATAACTAATAGTCCGCGTTCAGTATTCAGGTGTTCTATTTTAGTTCTAACGACTTCACTTACGCGCAGGCCAGCAGAGTAAATAAGCATAAAAATATTTTTATATTTAATATTGTCAATAGAATCTAAAAATCTTTTAACTTCGTTAACGCTCAATACAGCAGGTAATTTTTTCGGTTTTTTTCGGATAAGGTAATTTATTAAAATCAATTTTTTTATTTAAAATATGCAAGCAAAAAAATTTAAATGCGCTTATTATTTGCGCTTGAAAAGAAGCGCTGATATCTTTATTATCTTTCAAATAAATAATATAATCTCGAATATTATTAACTGTTATAAGTTCAGGTTGTTTATTGAAATAATTCAAAATGCTAATCAAGGTATTTTTATATAACTTAATAGTTTCGTTACTATAATTCTTAAGCTGTAATTGAGCAATAAAATCATTTATATAATTAGCGTATTCAATTTTGTTTTTAATATCCGTAATATATTTAAAAAATACAACATCGTATTCATTAAAACCATACAGATGTACATAAAGAAAATATAGTCCAGCAGCTAATATTGGTTGTTTATCTTTTTGCCGATTTATCAAATACTGTTCAATCTGTGAGATATTTAAACATCTGGGATTATCTTTAAAAGAATTCACAAAAATCTTGATTTCATCGATAATCAAATTTTTAGTATTATCGAAAATGAAAAGTTTATTTAGTTCAAAAGAAAAAACATCAATAAACTTTCTCTTTCTTCTATCAGAAAAAGGCGAGCGTAATTTTTTGCGTCTATCTTTATGTCCAATCCGTTTATCATTAAAAAAAAAACAAATTTTTATTTTCAAACATAAAAATTAAATTTTAAATTAAATTAATTTAATGATATTATTATTTTAAAAAAAATCAAGAAAAAAAAAATTATTTCGCATATAGCCCCACTTCCGCAAAATAGCTAAGAAATCAATAATAATACCTGAGTTTCCCAAAAGCGCTAAAGAAATAGCAAAAAAGCGCAAAGAAATAGAAAATTTAAAGGAAGGCGATTTAACAAAAGAGAAACAAGAAAAGATAAAAAGATTAGAATTAGAAATAAGTCAAAATGATGCGCTAAATAATTTTCAAAAAGATTTTTTTAAAATTTAATGGAAAAAGAAAAAATACATTGCGAACAATTATACATAGATTCTACTCAAAAAGATAAAGATGGAAATGTTAATTTAATAGTTGCTGTTGACGAAAAAGAATTAGAAAACGAGCGCAAAACTCACGGTAAAACTATTTTGTTTGCTTCTGATGAAACATTAGACGAACAAGAAATTATTAATATTTATTACTCAAAAAATAAAATCGATGAATTACATAAAATTTTAAAATGTCCTGACGGCGTTATGTTTCATCCTAATTGGGTTTGGACTGATTCTAAATTAATGGTTCAAGCTTTTGTTAATATTTTAGCATTGACTATATTAAAATTAATCGAGAAAAAATTTAAAGAATCTAATTCGAAATATGCTACTAATGCTATTCTTTTAAAAGAAATTTTACAATCTATTCAATTAATACTTGTCGTCGAAGATTTAAACAAATACCATAAAAAAGTCAATAAATTTTCTTTGCCGTTTCAACAAGAATTGTTTGATTTGTTTAATATGAAACGATTTGTTACTTAATTTTTTCTATTTTTTTTCAGCATTTTTACCATACATTATATCTCTTTTAACTATATGTTTATCAATGCCTTTTTTTGATGGCGAGAGAAAGTAGTTTTTTTAGTGTCATAGTTTTTTTTTTTTAGTGTCATACTTGCACAAATGCACAAATGTTTTTAAATTAATAGGAAAATCAATTATCATTTAAACAAAATATACAACATTATAAATTTGTAATCAATGTTTTTTTTGCCTATTGCCGGCAATAGGCAAAAAAAACGGAAAAAACAGATGATTTGAAAAATAAATAACCAGAAAATTTGACAAATGCACAGAGAATCATCTATGATTTTTTATGAGAATAAATTAATGATTGCAGAAAAAATTAAAAAAAAAATAAAGAAATGAAATTATGAAGTATTGCAATATTCCTGATATTGCTCTTTAACCTGCATATTTCATAATAATTAAACAAAAGGCATATAAAACACTAATAAAATCAATACACTCAGCAATAAAATTAGAAAAAAATGTTCCTTAAAAAACGGAATAAAAATTTATAAAAAAAAATAAAAATTTTGAGCAAATCTGCCGATATAAATAGTATTAAAACAAGCAAATGGAGTATTTGAATGAAATCAGAAATTATTAGATTCAAAGGATTAAAAAAACAGGAAATAATTGCTGAATTTAAAGGCGGTGATATAACGAGCGATGCTGGT
>JAKPEO010000025.1 GCA_029551925.1 bacterium | reverse complement strand
CCGGAATTTATAAAAACAACAAAACCTGTAATAATAGCATTAGACGCTGAATCCTATATACCTTGCAAATTGATACAGCCGATATTAAAAGAACTAAAAAAAGAATACAAAGATATTGTTGATATTATTTATATTGATTTAGACAAAGAATCGGAAAAATCCGCGTATTTTCCAATACAAGTAATCCCAATGCAATTTTTCTTTGATAGACAAGGAAATGAAATTTTCAGACACGAGGGCTATTATTCAAAAGAAGAAATAATTGCAAAATTAAAAAAAATAATCGATTGATTATTTAATTTTTTTCTTTAATAATTTAACAAAATCTATAATCCATTATAATTTATTTTTTACGCTAATAAGTTGATTTTTATATCTAAAATTTTCCGGGCTGTATTTATTAAAAAACTCTGAATAATTAAATGATAAAATTAATCGGCCGATATTATCGCTGATATTAGAACTAACAATTAAAATATCATTCCAATTTTTTTTAGGAAGCGGCAAATCAAAAAACCCGTCAGACCACAAAATTAAATGAATTTCAGGAAATTGAAAGCATATATTCGGCAGTTTTGAAAACTCTAAATTAGTTGATAAAATAATAAAATCATAATTATTTTGATTTTTCAATAATTCAATTTTTATAGCAATATCATTCGGAATATTTTTTTTTACAGTCTTAGAAACAGCGTTTTTTGAATTATCAACTATATTCATTATCAAAAATCTTAAACCGGATTTTTCTAAAATAATAGATTTGTGAAATTGCGAAGTATCAAATTTTTCAGATAATTCTATATTAGTAAGTATTTTCGGCGCTTTGATTGAATTTAATATAGAAATGAATGTTTCTGTTGTTATATCAAAAAAAGACGGAGCAATACAGGTATATTGCAAATTATTATAAAATTGCAAAATGTCATTAAAAGTATTTATATTTCTCGTATCATCAAAAAATCCGCCGGAATCAATTAAAAGCAAATCTTCTTTATTTGATGATGATAAATTATTTATAAGTTCAGATATTTTAGAAATATTCTTTTTCTCAATACTCGAAAAATTTGCAGTATAGACAATTTCAAAATCTTTCGTTTGTTCATTTTTACAACTAACAGAAATAAAAAAAATCACAAACAAAAAAAATAGTTTTTTCATATTTTTTTAATATCAACCGGTGCTGCCAAAACCATTGCGATTATCTTTATTAGGCGGCGCTGATAGTTCAGATAATTGTGGTTTTTCGATTTTTATAATTATTCCCTGCGCTATTCTATCGCCGCGCTGAACAATTACTTCATTTTGCGTATAATTATAAACAAAAATTTTTATTTCGTCATTAGGGCCGCAATAATCATTATCAATTATCCCGATGCTATTTGCTAAAAATAATCCTTTTTTAGGAGTAGAGCTGCGCGGCACAACAGCCAACATATAGCCCTGCGGCACTTCAATAATAACATTAGCAGGTATTAATGCCAATGACTGCGGCGCAATATTTATTGTTTCTCGGCATATAAAATCAAAGCCCACTGCGCCAGCGGTTTCATATTTCGGCAGTGGTAATTCCTTATCAATACGATAGATATTTATCTTCATAACATCACCAAGTCATATACGATAATACTTTTTTAGAAAAATAAAACAAATATTTACAGATATTATCCATTGCCTTTAAAAACCACGCACAAAAAATACGAATGCGCAATGTGCGCAGAGATAGCATCAAAATAGACATTACAATCAAATATCAACCGGAAATTCTTCTATTATTTTTTTAGTATAAGATTTCCAGCCATTTCGAAAATCTCTGCCTGAAATTGATATAAAATCTTCCATTTCTTTACTATTTAAAATATCAAGTAATTTAAAGTAATCGCCATCATATTTAATACAATATCCAGAATAAAAAGTCGCTTCTTCAATATTTGAATATATAAAATTCGGTTTTTGCGACATTGTAGAAAATAATATTTTTTTGCCAAAACTTGTATCTAATGCTTGTGTTCTGCCATAACCATACCAAGCAACCGGATTTTCTGAGCCATTACATCTTTTTTCTAAAAAATGTTTTAATGACAACAAATAATCATAAGTTAATGGATATAATTTTTTTAATTCTTCTTCTGGTATAATTTGATTTTTTCCATTAATTTTTTTATAAGGAAATATAATATATTCTGTTATCGGATCATCAGATTTTTTTAATCGAGACGCTTTTATAATAGGTTTTAATATATCCTTTTCAAGAATAATTTTTCCTTTTAATTTAGATGTTAAATGTATATATTTCTTTTCTATTTTGTCCAATTTTAAAATATATACTTTATCAGCCAAAGTAGCCAAGCCGCAATGAATATCGCATATATCTTTAAGTTTTTTCTTTTTTTTATTTATCTTATTAGAAATTGATAACTGCCAGAATTTAGTATTTTGTATTTCAGAAAAATCAATAATTCGTTTTTTAAAAGTATTTTTAGTGATTGCTTTTTCATAAATAAAATTATTATTTTTTTTCTTGTTTATAATTGTTATAGCGCTATAGGTTGTTGCATTATCAAAAAGTTGTATTTCTCCATAATTAGTTATTTTGACAATATATTGATTGGTCTCTAAAAATTTTCTGAAATCTTTGGCTGTTTCTGTTGTAAAATATGTATTCGGCGTTATAAATCCGCAAATACCTGTTGGTTTTAATGATAAAAAACTAAATTCAAAAAATGCAATAAATATATCTGTTGAACCAGAACGACAAAATGAATAATTTCTTTGAATAAATTTTCTTTGGTCTTCGTCTAAATGTTGTATTCTTATATACGGCGGATTGCCGACAATATAATCAAAATAAATAAAATTCTCATTAGAAAAAATATTATTTACATTTTCAATTTTTTTTAATGTATCGCAACAATATATATTCCAATTTATTTTGGCATCTGTATATTCGGATACTATTGCATTTAAATTTGAAATACATTCATTGATAGCGTTATTATCAATATCATAACCATAAACATACGAAAGATTATGCGCTATTTTTTCCGACGGAGAATATAAGATAATCCTTCTTACTATTTCACATAAAAATCTTCCATCACCGCAAGCAGGATCAAGAATTTTTTTTTCAAGGATATTTTCATTTATGTAGCCCACATCATCTAAAATTTTTTTTACAATAAAATCAGGAGTATAAATCTGGCCAAACAATTTTTCTTTTGTGTGATTTTTAAATAATGTCGCCATTTTTATTTGTCAAATAAAAATCTTTGTAATTTTGTATTTCTTCAAAAAATCTGATTATTGATAAATTTTTATCTAATAACTCTGCGAATTTTTGGTCATACAAAGAAAAAGGAGATAAACAACTAACTTTATTAGTTTTTTCATTAATATCGATTAATAAAACAGCCATAATATACGGTCTATGCGCTTGTTTTACATCGAAAACTAGATTCAAATATTTCTGTAAGTCTTTTTCATTTATTATTTCAATTTTATCTGTTTCTTCTTTATCACTATAACTTGCTCTTTTTTTATAATATGGCGTTTTATATCTTAAAATTAATAATTGCGCATATGGTAAATTTTTTAATGCTTGTATGTTTGCAGTTTCGCCCATCATATTTTCAAAATAATTGTTAGCATTTTGTTTATAATTTGAAGTAACGAATTTTACGCCCACACAAAAAACTGGATTGTTACATTTTTTGTCGATTACAGCAATATCAATATTTTTTTCATAATATTTTCCTTTTACTTTATATTCTCCGTTGTTTCCGATACAATATATTGTAAAACCTTTTCCCCATATATTTTCTAAAATATTTTTAATATAAATATGTATAGGTTTTAATTTTTCTGTGCTTCGTGGTCCTGATGCTTTGTAATTAATAAACGAATTTTTAATAGCGTTTTCAATATCTTTTAATTCAAATTTAATCATTTTTTAACTTCACAATCGCCGCTGTTTTTACTGTAAAAATTAAAAGCGTCAAATTTCAGCACTATATGTAATAAAATTTTTTTATTTTTTTATCAGAGTGCCGATGCCTTTATGCGTGAATAATTCTAATAAAATACTGTGCGGTATTCTGCCGTCTATTATATGCACGCGTTCAATACCATTGTTTAGCAGTTCTATACAGCTCTGCACTTTTGGTATCATTCCGCCTGTAATAACTCCGTCTTTTATGGCTAAATTAATTTTTTCTATATCGAGCATAGATATTAATTTTTTATCTTTATCTAATACTCCTTGAATATCCGACAAATAAATTACTCTAAACGCTTTCATCGCAATAGCAACAGCGGCAGTCACTAAATCAGCGTTGATATTATATGTCTCGCCATTAGCGCCGTAGCCAACAGGCGCAATTACCGGAATAAATTCGTGATTAGTTATCATTTCTAATGGCGCAGGATTAACTTTCTTAATTTTTCCGACTAATCCGATATCTATTATTTCCGGCGGCCTATGCTCTTGTTCATAGTTTTTGACAATCGTCATTTTTTCAGATTCTATCAAAGCGCCGTCTTTACCAGAAAATCCTATTGCCTTGCCGCCGCTGCTGTTTATCAAATTTACTATTTCTTTATTCACCTTGCCTACTAATACCATTTCTACAATATCCATTGTTTCAGCATCAGTTACGCGCATACCGTCAACAAATTTCGCTTGAATATTTAATCTTTTCAAATATTCATTTATCTGCGGACCGCCGCCATGCACAATTATCGGATTTATACCGATATATTTCAAAAGCACAATATCTTGCGCAAATGATTTTTTTAATTCTTCATCAACCATCGCATGACCGCCGTATTTTATTACTATCGTCTGCCCATAAAATTTTTTAATATACGGCAACGCTTCTATTAGTATTTCAGCCATTTTAAGTTCTTTTGTCTTTTCAATTTCCATAAATATCCTATCCTTTTTTATTAACTAATTTTGCTTTTCTAAAAAATATTTATTTTAAACCTTTTTATGAATTTTATCAAGATTTTTTTTATCAAAAAATCATATAGAGCGCAGTTGTAAATTGTTCCAAATAAATTGCGCAGAAATAGTAATCGCAAATTTTAATTTGCGCGCTGTATTTTTACAAAGATATAAAATTCGATTTTATTACAGGCAAGATGACTGGTATGAAAATTTAATATAAATCAATGATTACACAATTTACATTGTGACAATTGTTTTTATAATTTTTTTCTAATAATTTCTTTATAAAATAAAAAACCCGAAATTGTTAAATTTATAAAAACTTAACAATTTCGGGAAAACAATATTATAAAAACATTCTCTATTTTCCAAAATTAAATTTATAAAAATTTAAACTAAAAAATAAAAAACTAATAAAATCCGAAACGCGTCAAACGGCAACAACAATTAAAATAAATTTATTAATGCGATGCTGATAAAATTTTCATTATCGAGCATCGCATTAATAACTATCAAACAGATATTATTATGACAATAATTGTAATACTGCTTGAACAGAAACATTCGCTTGTGACAGCATCGCAGTGCTTGCCTGCATCAAAATCTGATTTTTTGTGTAATTAGTCATTTCTTCAGCGAAATCAACATCACGGATGCGCGATTCAGCAGCCATCAAGTTTTCACGTTGGATAGCGATATAATCATATGTTTTTTCCATACGATTTTGAGCAGCTCCTAATTTTGCGCGCAAACTCAAAACTGATGACAATGCGCTGTCAATAGAAGAAACTGCTGTTGCTGCGTTAGTCGCTGATGAAACATCTAAAGTATTAATGCCTAATCCGCTTGCTGTGATGCTTGACAATACTATGCTTATCTGCTGACCAGCAGAAGCACCTACTTGTATTTGTATAGATTGCGCAGAACCCAATAAACTCACGCCATTAAAAGATACTGCAGTCTGCATTCTGTCAATTTCGCTTATTAATTGATTCACTTCTTCAGTAATTAAACTTCTATCTGATGAAGATAATGTCCCATTACTTGCTTGAAGTGACAATACTCTCATTCTTTGTAAAATAGAGCATAAATTCTGCAAACCGCCTTCTGCTACCTGTGCCAGCGAAATGCCGTCCATCGTATTTTTCATCGCTTGCTGCATTCCAGAAATCTGAAAACGCATTCTTTCAGATACAGATAAACCAGCTGCATCATCAGATGCGCGATTTATTCTATAACCGGACGATAATTTTTCAAGCGATCTCGATAAATTATTTGAATTAATTGATAATTGTCGCTGCGCAAATGTTGCGGCAACATTGTTCATTATTCTTAGGGCCATATTACTCCCTCCCTCCTTAGAGTAAAAAAAATATGCAATAACTGCATATTAATTAATAAAAATTCTCTATATAACATCCCTGCTATATAAGATTTTGCCGTTGCCGCGTCGCGGATTTTATTATTTAATTGTCAAATAATCATTAATCCGAATATTGTTTTTAAAGCGCCGCGAAAATATTCCCTCAAACATCTTCGCGGCTTAAACAATACCCTTAAATCCTTTGAGAGATAGAAAAACCTATCCTTTTTATGTTAATCATTGGCTTTCACCAACCTATTAACCTAAAAGTTGTAATACCATTTGCGGCATCATATTCGCCTGCGCTAACATTGCATTGCCTGCTTGCAATAGAATTTGTTGTTTTGTGAAATTCACCATTTCATCAGCAAAATCTACATCGCGAATGCGCGATTCAGCAGCCATCTGATTTTCTCTACTAATACTTGTAAAATTATAAGTATGTTCTAATCTGTTTTGCATTGCACCGATTGTAGCGCGTAGAGCTGAAACTGAATTTATCGCTGATGTCAAGCTACTTATCGCTGCTGATGCGGATGTCATTGAAGAAAGTGATAGTGAACTAATACGTAATGCTGTTGTTGATTGACTAGTCAAATTTAATTGTAAAGACTGCCCAGCATTAGCGCCAGCTTGAATTGTAACAGATGCACCTGAAAATAATTGAATAGTATTAAATGTAACTGTTGTTGCCATTCTGTCGATTTCGCATAAAAGTTGAGTTACTTCTGATTGTATTAAAACACGGTCGCTATCTGTTAATGTTCCATTTGATGATTGTATTGCCAATACTCTCATTCTTTGAAGTATTGATTGTAATTCTTCCAAGCCGCCTTCTGCTGTTTGCAATAATGATATGCCGTCCATTATATTGCGGCGAGTTTGTTCTAATCCATAGACTTGTGTTCTTAATTTTTCTGAAACTGCTAAACCTGCAGCATCATCAGCTGCATGATTAATTCTATAACCAGATGATAATTTTTCTAATGATTTGTTTAAATTTAAATTTGTAATTGTTAATTGTCTGTGGGCAAATTGTGCTGCCACATTATTCATAACTCTTAAACCCATGATTTTCCTCCTTGAATTTAGACTACGCACATCCCTGGCGTAATCGCTAAAAATTTTAAATTTTAAAATAAAAAATTAATAAAAAAAACAAAACATCTTACAGGATTTTAAAAATTTAATTAGCATAAAATATTATATATTATTTTTTATAATAAAAACATTAAATATTTAATTTAACGCTTAACCTTTCACCTTTTTATCCCGACATTAATAATACTCTTTTTTCTGTCTCACCTCCATTTTTATTTTTTATAATGCCACTTTTGATTATTCTATATAGGATTGTAGATAAGATTATTAGACCAGAACACTAAATCCATTTTCAATCTTAACC
>JAKPEO010000012.1 GCA_029551925.1 bacterium | reverse complement strand
AAAACAAATTTTAATAAAATCAATAAAGCTATAAAAAGTCCTGCAATTATTATTATTTTATTTAGCGGTAAAATTGTTTGCCTTTCAATGATTTCTGAAATTTCGCCTTTTTTGGCGAGCATCATTCCATCGATTTTTTCTGCAATTTTATCTCTTAATCCATTTGCACCATAAATTTTTTTTAAAATATATTGTTCCACTGTATCATCATCTAAATTTAAAGTGTCTTTAACTATAATATTTAAAGTATTCAGAGCGTATTCATTTAATTCTTTGATTTGTTGTTCGGTTAGATTTATTCTGTTTGGTCCGTAAATATCTTCGTTTTGAAAAAACATTTCAGACGCAAAAAGCAAACGCTTTTCTAATAATTCATTATTAGCAAACGAATTATTAAATAAAAGCAGACAAAAAAAACAGGCAATTATTATTTTTATTAATGCAGATATTTTATTCATAAATGCATTGAAAATCGATTAATTAAATTGTGCAGTTCAGCCAGAAACATTTAATCTGCAATAATATTTTAATACGCTAAAATTTTCTTGAAATCTTCATAATATTGTATCGCAGTCGGTTTATCTTTTAAAATTACAATATTTTCATCATTTTTTACATTAGCGCTTGCTGTCCAATTAAATGAACCGGTTATTACTATTCTGCCGTCTATAATAATATATTTATGATGCATACAATATGAATTCTTATCTTTAATAACCTTTATCCCCGCATTCTTCAACGGAGTATATTGACAGCCCGTAATATCTATTTGCGCATCTTCAAATATTCCGCGCACAACTACTCCGCGATTCTTCGCAGCAATTAAAGCATTAGCAATATCTACTTCTGTAAATGTAAATAATGCAAATTCTATTGTATATTCCGCTTTATTAATATAATTAATAATTTTATCTTCAATTTTATCTTTTGGCGAAAAATATGCTTCGCCTAAAAATGTATTTGCTCCGTCAATAACAGTAACAGAATTTTTTATACCTGCATATATACCGTCGCTTATGCCTGTAATATTTTTCAAATCCGTAATGTCTTTAAAGCCGCCGGGCGTAGCAGTCCGATAATCTATTATTCTTTGCGCTAATGTTGAGCCAACGCCTGACAATGTCTGCAATTGCGTTTTCGTCGCCGTATTCAAATTTACTTTTCCTTCATTTTCAGGCAAATATAAATAACGCTGCATTTCAGTAAAATTTGCCAATGTTATACCGCTTACTTTTAATAATTCATCAACCGATTTAAAACCATTATTCTTATCGCGATATTCGATTATTCGCGCAGCTGCGCCGCTGCTTATGCCAGTAATACTCGCCAGCTGCGTCTTTGTCGCTGTATTGAGATTCAAAACTTTTGAATAATCCCTTGTATAATCAAACTGCGTTACAACTGACGCTGTTTTCGCTGTCCCGAATTTTTTACCTGTAAACATTTGCTCAAATTCCGCTTTAAATATTGATGCGGCTTTTGTAGACTGTATTAAAATAGAATTATTATTATCAAAATAAGTCGCTTCATAAGTCGGATTATACGAGCCGGTAATAACGCGAGCATTATCGAATATCATAAATTTATTATGACTCAAACCATACCCGCCGCCGCCGTCAGCATCAGTTATAATCTTAATCCCCGCTTTTTCTATACGATCATAAAACTCTTTATTCCACGATGTAGTATAATTATCATATTCTGTTACCATTCTAATATTATTTGCACCTATACGCGCTGCTGCACTTAATAATGCATCTATGATTTTATTACTGCGAATATTATATAATGCCAAATCTATTGATTTTGTCGCGCGATTGATTTCATCAATTATCATCGCTTCTAATTTATCGTGCTTCACTTCTGGGTTTGAAAATGTGGATTCATATAATATATTGCCTGTCTGTATAGAACGCGTCCCTTCTGACAATGACGCTACTACTTCG
Source organism: bacterium (assembly GCA_029551925.1). GTDB lineage: Bacteria > JAGOBX01 > JAGOBX01 > JAGOBX01 > JAGOBX01 > JAKPEO01. Next base: position 8,968 of record JAKPEO010000012.1, on the reverse strand, counting down.
ATTTCATAATAACCAGTTAGTTCCTGCGTCGCACCGCTGGCATCTTGAAATGATATTGATTTACTTAATATTTTTACGCCTGTTGTCGTATATGTCCTGCTAAAATCAGAGGAGGTAATTTTTTTACCATATTTATCATAAACTGTTATTGTAAATTTTGTAGATGTGCTCACTAATACTGTCCGCGGACCATCTATTATTACATTATATTCCGCTTGGTCATATACTGTGCCAGCATTAACATTTGATAATAATAACAAAAACATTAAAAATATTGAAAGTTTTTTTATCATTTTAACTCACCTTTTTTATATTATTATTTAACCTATATAATATATACTATTTTCTAAAAAAAAACAACTTTTTTTGTTATTTTTTATTTTTTTGATTTTTGTCAAGGCAATATCTTAAAATGTTAATTATAATTTAGATAAAATATTAAAAATTACGGAGGTATAATATGCAAAATTTTATTAAAAACATTGATTTTTCTAAAGTTTTGAAATTGTCAACATTAGTAGAATACAAAGACGAACAAGTAGTAAGTAGAACACTTGCTCAAAATAAAGCATTAAGCGTTACATTATTCGCTTTTGATAAAAACGAAGAAATCAGTTCGCATTCTTCAACCGGCGATGCACTGGTATATATCATAGATGGCGCAGCTGAAATCACTATCGCCGAAAATAAATATACTCTAAAATCTGGCGAGACAATAGTAATGCCAGCAGGAATACCGCACGCTTTATTAGCTATAGAAAAATTTAAAATGCTGCTTATTGTAGTATTTGGACTATAGAATTTTTATCAAGTTATCTTTTTTAATCCTAAAATATAAAGAAAATTTAGGCATATTGCGGCGTATAATTTTATATATCTAAATAAACTCAAAGGAAAATCATTCAAGCGGCCATCGTAATATTTTATATCTAACAGCAAAATAGATATAGAAATTGCAAACAATATCAAAATAATATTATTTTTCAATGCTAATCTATTATTTAAAATATTTTTTAGCAAAATAAAAAAGACAATAAAAATCAAAAGTAAATGATGTTCCCATAAAGTTTTTGGAATTAATAACGATATACCGACAGTCATTCCAAAAATATATTCGTCAAAATCATCAGTATTATATTTTAAATTTTGCGCTATTAACAACAATATTAGAATTATCTGAAACAATATCTGAAAAATATTTGAAATATTATGTTTTTTCAAAAAACTGTCTAATGAAATATTATACAGATTTTCAGCGCCCGCGCCTTGCGAAAATTGCGGCAGCACCTCAAAAAAATAAATTTTATATTCTTGCGGATTAAATAAATAAGATACTAAAAAAACAAGTAAAAACATAAATAGCGCTATAAAAAAAAGTTTGTATTTTTTTCGCAAAATCAAAAACAAATAAATTATAAACGGGATAATTTTAATCAAACTTGCGAGCGCAATCGCTGCTGAAAAAATCCAATTTTTTTTTTTATTATAAGCCCAAATCGCTAACAGCAAAAGAAAAAAAATAAATATATTAACCTGTCCTAATGCCAACGTAATATACAGCGGTCTGAAAAGAAAAAATAGCGAAGTTATCAAAAGCGAAACATAAAAATTTTTTAGCAATAAATCATAGAATAGAAAAATTATGCAAATTACAAATAAAGAATTAACAATACAACTCCAAATTGCTCGCGCAGTCTGAATATTAAAAAATAGAAACGGCTTCAAAATCTGCATAAACAGCGGCGGATAAACGCATTTATTTATTTCTCTATCATTTTTTTGCGCGCCTAATTTTTTACTTGTTTCCAATAAATCATTTACATTATACGGATTGATATTATTTTTAAGACAATACGCCGCTGTCCAATACGGGTCAAAATCAGGTTTTCTACCGCTGCGCGGTTGAAATATTCCATAATAAATATAATACAACAAACTATAAATAAATATACACGCAATTAAGAATTTCAAAACTGAATTTGGTATTTGATAATTCAGAGTTTTTTGTTGAAGCATAAATTAAATTAATTTTTCATTTACAAATTTTTTGCCGATATTTTGAACTTCGATTTTTTTGAATTTTTCTTTTGGTTTATCAAATAACTCTAAAAATATTTCGGTCGGCAATTTGTTTTTTTCGTCTATTATATGCAGCAAATGCGGATTTATAAGTTTTGATAAATTATTATTTTCGGCGCCGCTTCCATTTTTCTTTAATAGTTCTTCTTCTTTTTCTAATAAATCATCTAAATTTTTTATAATGCCTAATTGTTCTGTTTTTTTTTCAGTAGGCGCATATTTATGATGAATTTTATCTTCCTGATTTTTTTTTTCAGCCATATTCCTTTTAAAAATAGAACATTATCTTAAATTTTGTGTCGGGTCAACTAATGGATTCTTCACAGCATCAAAAAATTTTTCTACTGCTGTCTCCCATTTTCCTTGTTCTTTTAATATCAATTCTATTACTTCGCGGACGGCGCCATTACCGCCGTTAGATTTTGTTATATATTTCGCTAATGCTTTAACATCTGATACAGCATCGTTTACGGCAATAGGAAATCCGCAGCGTTCCATTACCATATAATCATCTATATCATCGCCAATATACGCAATATTTTTATATTCAACATCTTCGCGTAATAAAAATTCTTCGACGGCCGCATATTTTCCGTATTTTGCGCCGATAATTTCGTCTACGCCGAGCGCTGCGCCACGTTTTTTCGCTATTTCCGTGAGATGCAGCGAAATCCAAATTTGTTTTAAGTCAGAATATTTTGTTATCATTATTCCTAATGAATCTTTTTGGTCAAATGATTTTAATCGCCAATCGCCTTCTGTTATGTATATTTTTCCGTCAGTCAGCACCCCATCAATATCTATCATAATAACCTTTATATCTTGAATAATTCTTTTTAAGTAATTAATATTCACTTTTTTACAACTCCTCAAATTATTTATAATCGTCTAAATTTAATTCTAATCCTTCGTATGCCGGAATTATTTTCAAATTATGATTTTCATTTTTCAATTTTAAATTACATTCTTCAAATATTTTATCTAATTTTTCATCTGAATAATCCGGGTCATAATGAATAAAACTTAATAGTTTAACATTCGATGATAATGCGGTATTTATCGCATAATCAAAAGAACTATGCCCCCACCCGCGTTTTTTTTTGTAATCCTCTTCGTCATATTGAGCGTCGTGAATCAATAAATCAGCGTTATTCACAAAAGTATGATATTTTTCTTCTGTTTTTTTTATTATATTTATTGTTTTTTCTGAATGCGTCTCAAAAAATATTTCATAACCCTCGTGGTCGCTTGAATATACTATCGATTGATTATCCGCTTCAATTTTATAACCGAGCACGCCGCCTAAATTTCCGTGATTTAATATTTTTGTTTCTATTTTAAAATTTTTATATTTTAATGTTGTTTCTAATACTTGCGAAAACGTTGTTTTAGACGGAAGCCCTGAAAAATTCAAAGGAAAATAATCGTGATCCATTTGCAATTCAAATATTTCTTCAAGAGTCCGCTTTGTGCCTTGCGGTCCAACAAATTCAAAATTATTATTCGGTATATAAAGCGGCACAAAAAACGGTATGCCTTGAATATGATCCCAATGCGTATGTGAAATTAAAAACATCGCTTCAATATTTTTTTTTTCTTTTGCTTCTTTTAATAAACTATAACCCAATAATCTTATGCCTGTTCCAGCATCAATGATTATCAAATCATCATTATTATTTCGCACTTCAATAGCAGCGGTATTTCCTCCATATTTAACAGTATGTTTTGACGGCGCCGGTATAGACCCGCGCACTCCCCAGAATTTTACTCTCATAATTTCTATAATTTACAATCACTAAATAAAAAAATCAATGAAATTTACAAAAAAATGTTTTTTTTTATAAAAAAATATTATATAATAATTTAAAATGAACTTGTTAAATGAAGAAAAATTTATGCGTGCGGCATTGAAAGAAGCGGAATTGGCTTATTGCGAAGATGAAATACCAATCGGAGCTGTAATAGTAATAAACGGCGATATAATTGCTGCTAATCACAATCGCAACAGGCAATTAATAGACCCGACAGCGCATGCTGAAATATTAGTATTAAAAGAAACCGCTAAAAAAATAGGAGTATTTAGATTAGTTGACGCTGATTTATATGTGACAATTGAACCGTGCCCAATGTGCGCGGGCGCTATAATATACAGCAGAATAAAAAGAGTAATATATGGTTGTAAAGATGAAAAAGCAGGTTGTGACAGTTCGGTATTAAACATATTGAATAATCCAAATTTCAATCACAGAGCGCAAACAATCAGCGGAATTTTAGAAAACGAATGTAGAGAAATTATGCAAAAATTTTTTAGAGAAAAAAGACAATTGAAAAAATGAAACTTAACATAGATTTATCACAACGGCCTGAACTTAAAACATTATTATCGCCGCAATTAATAGAATCATTAGAATTACTGCAATTAACAAATATTGAATTATCGGAATTTCTCCAGCAGGAATTAGAAAAAAATCCGGTATTAGAAACAAATGATAACAATTATGATGACGAACAAAATGACCCAGCACAAAAACTACAAGAATCTGAAAATTTAGAAATTGACGATAATAGCGAATCTGCTTTACCAGAAGAAAACACATTTGACGATAATTGGCAGGATTATTTTGACGACGGCAGAGATATGGGCTACAGCAGCGCCGCTAATTACGATGACGATAAAGATTCATTTGAAACCTATACAGCATCAAAAGTCTCGCTGTTTCAACATTTACACGAGCAATTATTATTAAATTTTTCAGACCATAATGAATTTAAAATCGCTTTGTATTTAATAACTACAACAGACGACCGCGGATATTTAGCGGAATCGCTTGAATCTATCGCGCAGTATTTTAATACAACAGTTGACAAAATAAACGCTATCCGCAAAGTTATATTAAATTTAGAGCCATTAGGCATCTGCTCGTTAAATTTAAAAGAATATCTGCTGCTGCAATTACAAAACCGCAAAAAAACCGAATATTCGCGATGGACGCAATTAATAATATCGGAATATTTTGAATTTGTGCAGCAGCGTAAAATCGATGAAATTGCGCGACGCATAAAAGTCATTAAACCCAAAATAATCGAAAAATGCATTGATGAAATTTCACAATTAGCGCCGTATCCTGCGCATACCTATTCTAATCAGCAAGAAATTGAACCCTATGTAATACCGGATATAATTTATCGAAAAATCGACAATAATTGGATTATAATTATAAACGATGAATTTTTACCACAGTTGCGAATAAGCCCTTATTATAAAAATTTATATAATTCTAATAATCTGACTGAATCCGAAAAAAAATATTTGCAAGAAAATTTATCATCAGCTGAAAATTTAATCAAAGCGATACATCAGCGCAATCGCACTTTATATAAAGTGGCAAGCAGAATACTTGAAAGACAAATAGATTTTTTTGAAAAGGGCTTCGTTTATTTAAAACCAATGATTTTAAAAGATATTGCTAATGATATTAAAATGCACGAATCTACAATATCTCGCTGCACTCGTGGAAAATACGCGCAAACGCCTTATGGATTATTTGAGCTGAAATTCTTTTTTACTAATGGGCTGCCGCTACAAACAGGCGAACAAATATCGTCAGCAGTAATAAAAGAAAAAATTAAAAATATAATTCTATCAGAAGACCCGAAAAATCCAATTTCAGATATAGATATTTGGAAAAAATTAACAGACGAAGGACTAATTGTAGAACGAAAAACAATAACAAACTACCGCGATGAACTCGGAATATTGCCGAAGCATTTGCGGCGCAGATACATTTAATTTTTTTAAAAAGGAGTAAAAACAATTTATGAATACAAATAAAAACCAGCAGCAAAAACACAAAAAAAAACAAAAAAATAACAAACAGGAATTTTTCAGGCAATCCAAACAACATATTATTAATCAGCCTCAATATCAAAAAAAGCAACAAAATAATGAAGGACAACAACAGCAAAGACAAATTCCGAAAAATGTAACAGACGCTATTGACCCGCTTGTCATAAACATCGAAGAAGATTTAATCGCGCCTTATACAAATAAATTAAAAGAACAAATACAAAAAAAAATTAACTCTGGAAAAATTAAACTGATTTTTAATTGTTCGGCTGTAAATATAATATCAAGCGCTGGATTTGCATTATTATTAGGCTTTTTGCGCATCACTCGCGGACTAAATGGCGATTTGAAATTATCAAATTTAAAACCCAATATAGTAGAATTAATAAAAATTGCGCATTTAGACTTATCATTTGAAATTTTCAAATCTGATGAAGAAGCAATAAAAAGTTTTAAAGATAAAACAGAAATACAATTCAGATTAGAAAAGAAAAAACGAATAAAAGAACTATTAAAAAAATCCAGTTTTAATGATGATTTAACAGAGCCAATTTATTAAATTTTTTTGAGGAGATATAAATTATGAAAAAAATTATTGGTGTGGGCAACTCGTTAGTTGATATTTTAATTAAAATTCCAGACATAAGTTTTTTAAATGAATTTAATTTAGCAAAGGGCAGTATGTCATTAGTAGATTACGCAACAGTAAACAAAATTTTAAATCGCGTAGAAAAATATATCACGCAAAAATCAGCTGGCGGCTCTGCCGCAAATACAATCAATGGTCTTGCTAAATTAGGAGTATCAACCGCATTCATTGGAAAAACAGGCAAAGATAAATACGGTGTTTTTTTTCGTGACGACTTAAAAAAAAATGGAGTAGTTGAAAAAATGTTCGACAGCCCTACTGAAACAGGCAGAGTGGCAGCACTGATTACGCCGGACAGCGAACGGACATTTGCAACTTATTTAGGGGCATCAATTGAATTAACAGAAAAAGATTTAACGCCTGATTTATTCAAAAATTACGAAATATGCTATATCGAAGGATATTTAGTACAAAATCATAAATTAGTCGAAGCAATTTGCGAATATGCTGCTGATAATAATTGCGAAATATGTATTGATTTAGCGAGTTATAATGTAGTAGCAGAAAACAAAAGTTTTCTTACTGGCATAATCGAAAAATATGTGGATATTGTATTTGCAAATGAAGACGAAGCGCGCGAAATCACCGGTTACAGTTCCCCTGAAAAAGCAGTAAAACATTTGGCTAAATCAGTAAATATTGCGGTTGTAAAAATCGGAGCAAAGGGCTCAATGATACAAAGTAAAGAAACGTTTGAAAAAATTGGAACTATCGCAGCAAAAGCAATAGATACTACTGGCGCAGGCGATTTATATGCCGCAGGTTTTTTATACGGTTATGTCAATAATTACTCTCTGTGCAAATCCGCTGAAATCGGAGCAATCACAGGCGGTAAAGTTGTAGAAGTCATTGGCGCTAAAATGTCAGATGATACTTGGGCTGATATAAAATCGCAAATTAAAAAAATCAAATGAAAAAAACCGGCAGATTAGAATTAATCTGGTATTTAATTATAAAAAGAAGAAAAGGGTTGATTTTTTATATATTGCGGCTCTTTTCTTTTTTTTATTATATAGTTCAAATACTGATAAATTTTCTATATTCAAAAAAAATCTTTAAATCTAAAAGAAATAAAAATTGTTTTGTCATCAGCGTGGGTAATATAACAGTCGGCGGTACTGGCAAAACTCCGTTAGTAGAATATCTATCAAAATATATGACTGAATTAGGCAAAAAAACCGCTATTGCATCCAGAGGATACGGTAGTAAATACGAAAATGATAAAAGAATAAGAATAGTGACTAACGGCAAAGAATTATTAATGAAACAAATTGAAGCAGGTGATGAGCCGTATATGCTCGCCCTAAAATTAAAAAAAGTGCCGATTATATTAAATAAAAATAGATTCAAAGCTATTAATAGCGCTGTTTCAATGTTTGACACTGAAGTAATAATATTAGACGATGCTTTTCAGCGACGCGATATACATAAGGATTTGGAAATACTTGTGTTTGACGGCACAACTAATATAAATAATTTTTCAATGTTTCCGTCTGGAATACTGCGGCTGCCTGCGCAAAGTATCACCCGCGCTGATATTTGCATAATAAATAAAGTCAAAAATTCTCAATCAGCGCAAAAAATTTTTGAATACATTAGAAAATATGACAACAGCATTCCTATTTTTTTCAGCGATTATAATTTTAGTTCGTTTCACCAACTAAATAATGATATGCCAATAAATTTGGATACAATAAAAAATAAAGAAATTACAATTTTCGCAGGTATCGGCAATATTTCAAAATTTGACGATATGATAAAATCAGAATTAGCACCTGCTTCTATAAATTTAATAAAATTCCCTGACCACTATCAATATACTCCAAGTGACATAAAAAGAATTTTGATGTTTTGTAATATTTCTGACTATGTTATTACTACCCATAAAGATGCTGTAAAATTAAAAAATAAAGCAGAATTCCCTAATAATTTTTTATATTCTATTATCTCATTAAAATTTGAAAAAGAACATATGTTTAAAAACACTGTCAAATATTATCTAAAATTATCAGCATTAATTTAAAACGGTTCATTTACAGTAGAATTAGACGCTTTAACCACTTATTACCCCACTTCAATCTATGCAAGTAAAAGAGTTGTATCATCTGAATTTAATGCAGTTTCAGATGAACGCGCATTAACCCGGATATTTCATGAAGCAAGTCAATAGGAGAAAATATCCGAGTTAACCTGCATATCACACTTATGATTTGAAAATTTTCTGATAAAATTATAAATTTCATAGAAAACAACAGATAAAAAACTGAAACATTCAAAAATCGCAGATTATTTTTTTTTATTTTGACAGAATTTTTCCGTTAATTTTAATCGATTAATATATTGTTATTTTCTGTTATAAAAAGTAAAAATTAATTTTTAATTCAAATTCAAGC
>JAKPEO010000049.1 GCA_029551925.1 bacterium | reverse complement strand
AAAATTAATAATTTAGATTTAGGCATTAATTTGAAAGTAATGAAAGGCACAACTGGTTTTTATGAAAAGCGTTTAAAAGACGAAGAATTTGAAGCAGAAGATATTAAAGACGATTTTGATAAAACCAAAAAAGAAACTACTACTTTCGGAGTAGATTTGGGATTGATGTATAGTTTGACTGATGCTGGTAAAACTAAAATCGGTTTGGTAGTGAAAAATATCAATACTCCGAAATTCGACCAGCCGGACAGCGCAATTATTGCCGGCTACGGCAAGGAAATCGAACTCAAACCGCAAGCGCGGCTCGGCGTGAGTTTTCATCCTTGGAAACGAGTATTCGTCACAGCTGATTATGATGTAACTAAAAATAAAACTATTATGAAAAATTACAAATCTCAAATATTCGCAGCTGGTTTAGAATTGAATTTATTAAAACAAGAGCAAAAGAATTTTAATATTGCGCTGCGCGGCGGCTATAAATCGAATTTGGCTGAAAAAGATGAAGGCGCAATATTAACTGCGGGCATTGGTTTTGGTTTGCTGCATTGTCAATTAGATATTAGCGGCAATATGAGCACAAAGAAAGTGCAAAATGAAGACGGAGATAAAATTCCGCAAGCAGCAGGAGTAATGGCGACATTATCTTTGAATTTCTAATTTTTGTATGTTAGCAATTTCTTTTATTTTGGGCATTGCGATCGGCAGTTTTTTGAATGTCTGTATTTTGCGGATACCAAAAGAACAGGCAATAACATTCACGCGGTCGCAATGTCCAAATTGTTTGACTACTTTACAGCCATTAGATTTGATTCCGCTATTTAGTTATTTATTGCTTGCTGGAAAATGCAGATATTGTAAAAAGCCGATAGCATTCAGATATTTTTTAGTTGAATTAATTACAGGACTTATATTTGTAATTGGCGCTGCGAATTTTGAAATAATGCAAAATCCGCTTAATGCTATTGTTTTCATTGCGTTTTCTTGCGTAATGATAATAGTATTTTTTATTGATATTGACCATTGTATCATACCTGATAGATTTTCAATAGGATTGATTGTCGCTGGATTGTTGTTATCATTCACCGGCTTTTATCCTCTGAATTCTGAAAAACTTTATATTGGCTTGATTGAAAATAATTATTTATTTTTTGCGAATAGTTTGTTGGCAGTAATAATAGCAGGCGCAATATTTTTTGTGATATTTTGGGCATCTAATAAATATTATGCAAAGCAGGGAATAGAAGCATTTGGGTTTGGCGATGTGAAATTAGCCGCTGGTATTGCCGCGTTTTTGGGCTGGAAATTAGCGGTTTTTATGCTGTTTTTCTCGTTTTTTATCGGCGCATTGATTTCGCTGCCGTTTATGATGATTAACAAAAAAAAATTGAAAGATGCTATGCCGTTTGCTCCGGCAATTTGTATTTCTGCAATTGTGACTTTTTTAGTAGGCGAGCATATAGTTCTTTGGTATTGGCAATTATATTCTTAAAAATATAAATCAACATCCTAAAAAAATGTTAGAAGAAATTTTTTTGAAAGTGAGCGTTTCTTTAAATCAAAGCGGGTATATAGCTTATATAGCGGCATTTATGTGGGGCATATTGAGCGTAGTATTCAGCCCTTGTCATTTAGCGACTATTCCGCTTATTATTGGATATATTGCGGGATTTACTGACGAAAAAAAAATAAAAAACGCATTTTGGTATTCGTTAGTATTTGTTATTGGATTATTTATTTCCATTACGCTAATCGGACTGATTACTTCGCTATTAGGCAGAATGCTGGGGAGCGTGGGGGATATTTGGAAATATATAATTAGCGCAATTTTTATAATTGTAGCGTTTCATTTATTTGGATTATTTCCGCTAAATATCTCTGGCTTACATAAAATCCAAACTAAAAAACGCGGCGCTATCGGGGCGTTTTTATTGGGATTGACTTATGGAATAGTGTCTGGTCCATGCACATTCGGTTTTATAATGCCGATGCTCGCATTGACCGCTTTGCAAAATACAATGCTGCGCGGTATTGCATTAATCATTGTTTTTGCTATAGGGCACTGCATACCCGTAATGATTGGCGGCTGCGCTACTTCATTTGTTAAAAATATCGTGGGCTCAGGCAATATTCAAAAATCTGGGATAATATTTAAAAAAATAGCAGGAATAATCTTTATTATTGTTGCAGTATATATCATTTTGAATTAATTAACCGTTATTTTTCACCGCGAAGCCGCAAAGAAGAAATAAAAAAAATATAAATAAAAATATTTTTTTATATTACGATTGAATAAAAAAAATTCTTTTTAGTGGCTTATTTTTTCTTGGTGTCTTAGTGTTTATTTTTTTTTTTAACACTAAGACACGAAGTGACGCGAAGACACAAAAAAGAAAAAATTAAATAAAAAACTAATAAAATTTTATTTTTTTTTGTTAAAAAATCTTTGCGCGCTTGGTGCCTTTGCGGTGAATTATTTTTAACCGCAAAGAACGCAAATAAGCATTGTAGTCGTCGATTTTACATCGGCGTAAATATACAAACACGCAAATTAAAATTTGCGATTGCTATTCAGCGCAATTTATTTGGAACAATTTTTTACTGCACTCGCAAAGAAAAAAAATAAAAAAATACTTGACTTTTTTTTATTTTTTTATATAGTGTCAACATAAATTATTTGTTCCGATGTAGCTCAGTCGGTAGAGCAGATGGCTGTTAACCATCGGGTCGGCGGTTCGAGTCCGTCCATCGGAGCCATTTTAAACAATACGAACTATTCCTATAAGTTTACCAAAACAATTCATCAGTCAAAAGAAAGAATAAAAAAAATAATATCCACATTGAAGATTTGGACACAGGGGACAACCTTACACTGCTCCTTTTATATACTGCCACATTTTCAGCGTGGCAGTTTCCCTTCGCCAATTACATCGGCAAAGTTTATGTGTCTATTTCTTCCACACAACCCTATAAAGAATTTTATTTTTATAAAAAAACAACTTTATAATCATTGTGTTTTTTTGTATATTTTAGTAAGATTTTATGAGAAATTGTATTTTAAGAAAAGGATTTTTGTTATGGAAGAAAAAGAAATAATGACGGTTAAACAAGTGGTTGAATATTTACAGATAGATGAACATACCGTCTATAAATTTGTTCACTCTGGTCAAATCCCTCCCATCAAAATCGCTGGTTAGTAGCGGGCACTATTCTCCATTTAAAATTACTTCCATTAACTCATTTGTATTAATCATATTTATAATTTTTTCTTTTAATTTGATTAATAAGTATTCTTGTATTTTCCCAGAATATCAGTTAGGTTATCTATATAAGGAATATTATTTGATCTTATATTTGAATATTTTAAATCAGTGTTTTTAATATATTTGTTAACTTTTGTATAATTATTTTTTGTTAAATTAAATAATTATTGTTTTAAATTTAAAAATGGAAACTGACGACAGACAACTAACAACTAATTCTTAAACCAATGTTTTGTATTATTCGCAATTTTAACCAGCATCAGCATAACAGGCACTTCTACAAGCACACCAACGACAGTTGCTAATGTTGCGCCAGATTGTAAACCGAATAATGATATTGCGACTGCAACTGCTAATTCAAAAAAATTACTTGCGCCTATCATACCTGCCGGTGCTGCAATATTATGCGGCAGTTTCCAAAATTTTGCCCAGATATACGCAATATAAAATATTAAAAATGTTTGAATTATCAGTGGAACCGCAATAAGCGCGATATGCAGCGGATTCCCTAAAATTATTTTCCCCTGAAAAGAAAAAATTATAACAAGCGTTAATAATAATCCTATTATTGTAATGTTCTCGAATTTTGGAATAAAATTTTTATTAAAATAATCAATGCCTTTTGCATTAATAATAGCCGTTCTTGTAATAAAACCAAAAGCAAGCGGTATAACTACAAACAATACAACTGATAAAATCAATGTATTCCATGGAATAGTAACGCCGCCAATTCCAAGTAAAAAAGCAACTATAGGAGTAAATGCAATTAAAATTATCAAATCATTGACTGCAACCTGAACAAGCGTATAAGCAGGGTCGCCTTTAGTAAGATGGCTCCACACAAAAACCATAGCAGTGCAGGGCGCGGCGCCTAATAATATAGCTCCGGCAACATACTCTTTGGCAAGCGCTGCATCAATAAAATTTTGAAATACGGTATATAGAAAAAATGCCGCGATGGCATACATTGTAAAAGGTTTTATCAACCAGTTTGTTACGCAGGTTACAAAAAGTCCTTTAGGTTTCGTAGTTGCATTCACTATGCTTTTAAAATCAATCTTCAACATCATCGGATAAATCATAAGCCAGATAAGAATTGCAACGGGTATAGAAACTTGATAATACTCAAATTTTGCAAGCATATTTGTTATAACAGGAGCATATTGTCCAATTGCCACACCGGCAATAATACATAACGCTACCCATATTGTCAAATACCGTTCAAAAAAACTGATACCGGAATTTCCTGCTTCAATTTTAACTGTTGTTTCGCATAATTTATTCATTTAAATCACCCCATTTTTCAGTCATCAGTCGCGTCAGTAGCCAGTTGACAGTTTAATGTAAAAAAAAATTACTTCCTTACGCGCTCGTTTAATATTACAATCGTTGATATTGTAATGTTTTTTTTCTATTATGTATCATTTTATAATCATATAAATATATAATAATATCATTATATGATTTTGTCAAGCATTTTTTTAGTTCTGAAGAACAAATATTTTTCGTAAGTCAGAAAGCAACCAAAAATACTTAAAAAAAAGCATATCACTAATAAATTGACACAAAAAATACAATACAAAAATTTTTATTTCGTAAGTAAGGCAAAACATTATTTTTTAGTATTTTTTATCTTCTCTTTTTGTAATTTGAAGATTTTAAAATTCGAAAATGAAATTTCAAATATTAAGTTCCACCAGTTAGAATAATTTTTAATATAATGCTTTCCATTACTTTAACCCACTCTTTTTTTAGATAAAAATTAGATGTTTTATTTTCATATATTTAATTGATAAATGAGTTACAAGACCAGGAGCAACCCATTTTTTTTATTTTTGCATTTACAAAGGAGCGAAGCACAGGTGAAATAAAGATTTTTTTTAAAATCGCCTATAATAATTTTATTAAGTAAAAGAAGTTTAGAAATTAGTTTATCCCATATTTTTTGATTAATTAGAGCGTTTAAAGAAAATTTTTGCCAAATTCTTATTGATAGAAATATAAAAATTTCAATGAACTCTACTGGCAGAGCGCTTGATAATATTTTTGTTGAACGCTTTTTTAGAACGATTAAATATGACAAATATTTATCTTTATAATTATGAATCTATATCTTATTAAATGCGCTCAATTATTTTTTTTATAAATATAATTTTTTGCGCGAACATTAGGTTATTGTTAATTTATGTCCTTACCAAGTTATAATGGTAATGCGGCGGGGATTAATTTTGTCTTAAAATAAAGTAAAAGTTGCTTGATTTTTTTATCTTGACTTTTAGTATATTCTAAATAAAATCAAAAAAATTGTGGAACAAAAAGAAATAGTAAGCAATAAAATTCTTCCAACAAAAAAAAGTGCTAAAAAACTAAAATTGGCAATAATATATCCAGAATTAAATTGTAAGCGCGGCTCACAAAATGTAGTTATGTGGTGTGCTAATTTATTAGATAAAACAAAATATGACATAACTCTATTTACAAAAAGCATAAATTTAGATTTATGGAACGAATATAAAAACGAATTTGAAATCAAATTATTAGATAAT
>JAKPEO010000108.1 GCA_029551925.1 bacterium | reverse complement strand
AATAAAATTAGGATTTGAAAGAAATGTAGAAAAGTATTTAGCAGTGCCAAAAAACTCACGAGCGCTGCATCCTATATTAGAAAAAAAAATAATAGATATTAGAAAATACAATAATACAAGCACCCTAAATTTTATTTATAAATCAGAAAATAAAACAAAAAAAAATATAGGTATTATAACTTCCGGAGTGATATATAATTATGTCCGCGAAATTATAGACGATATTGACATTTTAAAATTAGCGATGGTTCATCCTGTGCCTGATGAATTAATCAAAGAATTTGCAAAAGGAAAAGACGAGTTGATTATAGTCGAAGAATTAGACGGTTTTTTAGAAGAAGAAATTTTGAAATTGCGGTTGAATGTTAAAATTACCGGCAAATCATTAATACCTAATTGCGGCGAATTAAATGTGGATATATTAAAAGATAGATTATTAAATCAAAAAATATCGCAAATAAGATTAGATATGGAATTACCGCCGCGTCCGCCGATATTATGCGCCGGCTGTCCGCATCGTCCGGCGTTCGTAGTATTGCGCGATAAAAAATTAATTGTTACCGGCGATATAGGCTGCTATACGCTTGGCGGGATGCCGCCTTTAAATAGTATGGATACTTGTATATGTATGGGCGCGGCAGTAGGCGTTTCAATAGGAATGATAAAAGCGATACCTGAATATGAAAAAAAAGTTGTTGCTGTTATCGGAGATTCGACTTTTGTTCATTCCGGCATTACCGGAATAATTGATGCTCTTTATAACAAAGCAAACATTACATTAATAATACTTGATAATCGCATTACAGCAATGACAGGACATCAACATCATCCAGGCACTGGCTATACGCTTTCAGGCAAAGAAACCGTAGCGGTCGATTATGCTAAATTAGTATTGGGCTTGGGCTTTGACAAAGATGCGGTAGATACTGTTAATCCGTTAAATATGAAAAAATTTACAGAAATATTAGACAAACATTTAGCGCTCGGCAAGCCGTCAATAATCATAGCGCAAGCTCCTTGCGCATTGCTCGATAAAAAGAAAAAAACAATTTATTTTGCGATAGATAATGACAAATGCAAAAAATGTATGAATTGCGTTAATACCGGCTGTCCAGCAATACAGATTATAAAAGATGAGATTGTAATTAATAAAGAACTTTGTTTTGCTTGCGCTGTATGCAAGCAAGTATGCGATTGTGACGCTATTGCTGTTCGTAAAAAATCTTAACTATTATGACTCTAAAAAAATTAGTTTTTGATTTTTTTATAGCGCTTCGGTATTTTCGTGGAAAAAATAATCTTGTATTCATTAAGATAATGAATTACATATCCATTATCGGAGTGGCTATCGGCGTAACAACATTAATAATCGTATTAGGAGTAATGAACGGATTTGATGATTATCTTCAATCAAAAATAATTGGCGTAAATTCACATATAACTGTTATGCCAGTAGTTGGCAAATACCAAAATAATAACCCTGAAATTTTAGATAAAATCAATAAAACAACAGGTGTGATATTAACAAGTCCGATATTTTTAGATAATGTTTTATTGCGCTCTGAATACGGCAGTTTTGCCGTTGCAATAAAAGGAGTAATACCTGAATTAGACAAACAGATTACAAATATTTATTCATCGTTAATAGAAGGCGGAGAAAAATTTGATCGCGGCGAAGAGGGGCTATTCATCGGTGTTTATTTAGCAAAAAGATTAGGAGTATCTGTCGGCGATGAAATAACTGTTATTCCTGCGCAAATAACATATTCAGCGTTTGGCATTATGCCGAGCATCAAAAAATTTAAAATTTTAGGAATTTTCAAAACAGGAATGTTCGAATACGATAATTCTTTCGCATATTCGCATTTATCAGTTATTCAATCATTATTTAAAAAAAATAATGCCATCACCGGCTATGAAGTAAAAATTCAAGATATTCACAATGCTGAAAATATCGCAAAAAAAATTACTGAAACGCTAAATTATGAGTTAATCGCTTATTCTTGGATTTATATGAACCAAAATTTATTTGCCGCATTGAAATTAGAAAAATTGGCGATGTTTATAATATTAACATTAATAATAGCAGTAGCGGCGCTTAATATTGCGAGTTCGATTATTGTGCTGATAGTAATAAAAACAAAAGAAATCGGAATATTGCGTTCGCTCGGAGTCTCGCAAAATTCTATATTGCGGATATTTCTAATTAAAGGACTGCTAATAGGAATAATCGGCGCTGTGTCTGGTTTAATTATCGGGGTGATTGCAAGTTTTATAATACAAAAATATAATATCACTATTCCCGGAGATGTATATTATATTGAAAAATTGCCGATACAAATTCAAATTTTAGATTTGGTTATTATCTGCGGAACCGCTGTATCAATATGTTTATTAACATCTATTTATCCCGCATATCGCGCGTCAAAATTGAATCCTATTGAGGCAATTAGAAATGAATAATGATATTATTTTAAATGTTATTGATTTAACTAAAATTTACAGACAAGCGGATAATATTATAAAAGTTTTAGAAAATACGACATTTTCAATAAAAAAAAATAGTATTAATATTATTTCAGGTAAAAGCGGTTCAGGTAAAAGCACATTGCTGCATTTAATTGGAGGATTAGATAAACCGGATAGCGGAGCAATTTTTTTTAATGATTTAGATATAACAAAATTAACTGACAATAGATTAAATGAACTGCGTAATTTAGAAATCGGTTTTGTTTTTCAATTTCATCATTTATTAATGGATTTTACAGCATTTGAAAATATATTGATACCAGTCCAAATTAATGAATTTAATATTAAATCGAAAAAGGAATTTGCTTTGGAACTAATGAATAAACTCGGCATTTACGAAAGGCGCGGACATTTTCCAAATCAATTATCTGGCGGCGAACAGCAACGTGCTGCTATCTGTCGAGCATTAATCAATAATCCGAAATTATTGCTTGCTGATGAACCAACCGGCAATTTAGATAATGACACAGCAGGCGTAGTATTTGATTTATTTTGGAAAATTAATGATGAATATAAAACCACAATAATAATTGTCACGCACGATTCTGATATTTCAAATAAGCCGCACAAAAAATTTTATTTAAATAATGGAAAATTAAATGAATATATAAAAGAGGCGAAATAATGAAAAATCTTATCTATTATTTTTCCGGTACAGGCAATTCGTTTGTAATTGCCAGACAAATATCTGAACATCTGCAAAATTGTTCGCTGTTATCAATTGCAAAAGAATTAAAAAACAGCGAAAAAATCAAAATTTCAAAAGATATTGAGCGTATTGGAATTGTATTTCCAGTTTATGCGTGGGGTATGCCTTTAATACTGCATAGATTTATCGACGCTATTGAATTTGATGGGAATCCTTATATTTTTGCAGTAATGAATTACGGCGGATTTGGCGCAGGCACGCTTTTACAATTAACCAAAAAACTAAAAAATAAAGGCAGGCAATTATCAGCAGGATTTGGCATCAAAATGCCGGGCAATTATTTACCGCTTTACGGTGCAAAACCGATAGAAACGCAAAATAAACTATTTGAACAATCAAAAAAACAAATAGATGAAATAGTAAAAATAATCAATTCTAAAAGCGTCCATAAAATTGAAAAAAATTTTTTTATTGTAAATTTTCTTTTTACCGACATAATTTACAATGCGGGAATAAAAAAAATTTCACAGGCAGCAAAAGAGTTCTGGACAAACGAAAAATGCGTAAATTGCCAATTATGCATAAAAATCTGCCCTGTTAATAATATCGAAATAAAAGACGGCAAAATTATTTGGCGCGACCGCTGCGAACAATGTATGGCTTGTATTCAGTGGTGTCCGTCAGAAGCAATCGAATTAGGCAAAAAAACAATCGGCCGCAAAAGATACAGACATCCAAATTTAAAAGCAGCAGATTTTTTGATGTGATATTACGAATTAATCTGCGAATTTAAAGGTGTCATTTTAATTTTTTTGAGTTTGCTTTTCAAAAAATCAATTTTTTCGTCAAGCGTATAATTATCTAAAATTTTAAAGTAAAAAATATTTGGCGTTCCCTCGTCGCTATGCGTGTCTCTATCAAATTTAATTTTTTGTAATAATTCGATATTAGAAGTTTTAATTTTTACTTTATTTTGTTTGAATGAAATTTCGCTGATATTATTTTGATATGCGATTATTTTCAATTCGACAATAGCAAGCAGATTATTTACAGGCATTGGCGGCTTGCCGAATCTATCAAACAATTCTTTTATTAGCGAATAGTAATCTTCATAATTAAGACAGCGACTGAGTTTTTTATAGATTTCAATTTTAGTCTTTGAATCTTCAATATACTCGTCTGGAATATAAGCGGAATCTTGAATCTGTATATTTATTTGCGGCTCGTCAATTTCAATTTCTTCATAAGATATTTGATTATCCATTAACAGGCGTCTGATGGTTTCAGTTAATAATTTGCAATAAAGTTCGTAGCCGATTTCAATAATCAGTCCGTGTTGTTCTGTGCCTATAATATTGCCTGCGCCGCGAATCGATAAATCAGACATTGCAATTTTAAATCCTGCGCCTAATTCAGTATAGCGCGATAATACAGCCAATCTTTTTTTTGAATCAGAACTTAACAGATTTTGACCTTTATGTAAAAAATAAGCGTATGCCTGTATATCTGTTCTGCCTATTCTTCCTTTAATTTGATATAATTGCGATAATCCATATCTATCTGAATCTGACACTATTAAAGTATTGACATTTGGAATATCAATGCCATTTTCAATTATTGTCGTTGATAATAATAAATCGTATTTTTTATTTATAAAATCGAGCATTCTATTTTCAATTTCTTCCGGATTTAATTGCCCGTGCAAAATCGCAATTTTACAATACGGTATCAAAGCGTTTATTTTCAACTTAATTTTTTCTAAATCTTCGATTCTATTATGCATAAAAAATACTTGCCCGCCGCGCGCTAATTCAAATTCTATCGCTTCTTTTATTATCTTATCGTTGATTTCGCTCACTATTACTTTTACTGGAATTCTGCCTTTTGGCGGAGTTTGAATTATGCTAATATCGCGGATTCCGAGCAGCGAAATATGCAGAGTGCGCGGGATCGGCGTTGCTGTCATTGTCAATACTGACACTGAATATTTTAATTGCTTGATTTTTTCTTTGTGGCGGACGCCAAAACGCTGTTCTTCGTCAATTACTAATAATCCTAAATTTTTAAATTTTACATCCGCTTGTAATAATCTATGCGTGCCGATAATTACATCAACTTCGCCGCCCTTTAATTTTTTAATTATTTCTTTTTGCTCTTTTGGCGTTTTGAATCTGCTCAACATTTCAACTTTAAAAGGATAACCAGCCAATCTATCTTTGAAAGTATTATAATGCTGCTGCGCTAATATAGTAGTAGGACAAAGAATCGCCGCTTGATAGTTTGACATCAGACATTTAAAAATTGCGCGCGCTGCGACTTCGGTTTTGCCATAGCCGACATCTCCGCACAGCAATCTATCCATATTCTTATCAGATTCCATATCGCTTTTTATTTCTTCTATCGCGCGCAATTGGTCTGGCGTTTCTTCCCAAGAGAACGCTTCTTCAAATTCTAATTGCCAAGGAGTATCTTCCAAAAATCTTATGCCTTTTGTTATTGCGCGGCGCGCAAATAATTCTAACAATTCTTTGGCTGTTTTCCAGATTTCTTTTTTTGCTTTGAGTTTGACTTTGTTCCAAGCATTGCCGTCAAGCGAATATAAAGAAGGCGGCGCGTCATCATCGCCTGCGCCAATATATTTTTGTATCTTATGAAGTTGAGCGACAGGCAGATACAATTTGCCATCGCCGGCATATTGTATCATTAAAAAATCAGTTGTTTTACCATCGATTTCAAGCCGCTCGATTTTTCTATAAATACCTATGCCGTAATCAATATGTACAACATAATCATTTTCATTTAATTCTGTAAAACTTTCAAAAGGGACAGACTCTTTTTCTATTAACGATGATTTATTTTTTATATGTTTTTTGGAAGTAATACTTGTTTCAGGAATAATCGCTAGTTCCTTATCTATAAATTCAAATGGCTCAATAAAATTTGCGCAAGTCAAATAAAATTTGCAGTTATCAGCAATTTTAAATTCATTTTTTAAATCTATAATTTGATAGTAAAATTTATTATTGTCTAAAATACTTTTTAATCTATTGAGTTGCGTTTCATAATTAACTGTAAATATTATTTTTTTATTAGAATTCGCAGCTCTTTTTAAAATAGATATTATATTAGAATCCGCAGGAAATATAATATTAGAATCAATAGGCGGCAAAAATTTATTTTTGTATTTTTCATCGGGCAGCAGCATCAAATCAAATCTCAAAAAATTAGCAAATACGCTGTCGAAATCTATAGCGAAATTTTGCGAGTTATCTGTAATTGTCAAATCATAATTTTTTTTTTGGCATATTATCGGCTCGTAAATAACAACTACATCAGAAACGTCAAGATATTCTTGAAAAATAAAAAAATCATTTTTTAAATTTGTTAATGACGGCAGTAATTTAATATTATCAATTTCATTGATAGATCGCTGGCTAACCACATCGAAAGTTCTGATTGATGTTAATAACTCGTCAAAAAATTCTAATCTATAAGGCATATTCAGATTAGATGGAAAAATATCGATGATACCGCCGCGCACAGCATATTCATTCGGCTCGCGCACTATTTTCATATTAGTGTAGCCGTTATCATTCAAATAATTTAAAATTTCGGAAAAATTATAATTTTTGTTTTTTTCAAATGATAAAATGGATTTTTTTATATCTTCGCTTTTGGGATATTTCGTAAAAAGCGCGTCTGTCGACAAAGCAAAAATATTTTTGTTTGAACGATTAATCAAATTAACCAAACTATCAACCAGCAAATAATTATATTTTTTGGAATTTGATATTATATTGATTTTTATGCAGTTTGCAGATAAATTAGAAGATTCAAAAATCAATCGTTCTAAATATTTATCATCAGGCAAAATAAAAATAATTCTGCGATTGTCAATATAATCTGCGAATTTTACTGAAAAAAATACAGCCGCAGAAAAATTCAAATTTGAAATAGCGTAATAATTGCCGTTAGTTAATTGCGCTAATTTTTTAATATTAAAAATGTCAGCAAAAAAATCAGATGTATTCATTTTTTTTGATTATTGATTTTTCAGGAAATAATATAAATACTATCTATTTAATGTTTAATTTTTGATAATTTTGAACATTGATTTGGCTGCTTCTATTTCTTTGTCGATAATTGTCATTAATAATGTTTTTATAAAATCAGGAGTTATATTGTATTTTGTTACAATCTGCTCTTGAAAATTTGAAATATTATAGTCTCCGCTATTTCCAATTCTTTTTGCTTTGCATAAAAAATTAGATAAATACACGACAGTCGCTATTTGCTGGGCTGTCGTTGATAATTGCGGAGTATGATGATAACGAATAGATTCAATAATAATATCAGGTAATTTCCATTTTTCTGTTATGTATTTGCCAATATCCGAATGACTAATGCCTAAAATATGTTTTTCCGCTTCGTAGATAGATTGTCCCTCTAATGACGCAAGTTCTAATACCGCGTCAAATTCTTCGTGCAAATATTGGTCAAGCACTACTTTTCCAATATCATGGAATAATCCGGAAATAAAATATGTCTCTAAATCTTTTAGCGGCACTTTTAAATGTTTGGCAATCAATTTTGATACTAATGCCACGGCAAAAGAATGATCCCAAAAATCTGCTCTTTTCATTTTCGGATTTTCATTGTGAGAAAATAAAGACATTATTGACGCAGTTAATGCCAAACTTTGAATTGTATTAAAACCCAATATTACAATTGCTTGAGTAATTGAACTAACTTTTTTAGACAGTCCAAAATATGAAGAATTGACTAATTTCAATACTTTCGCAGACAGCGCAATATCAGTTAAAATTGCGCGGTTAACATCATCAGCAGAACTTTTAGGATTGTTTAATACAGCAATAATCTGATTAATTACCGGCGGCAGCGTCGGTATTTTTTCGATTTTGTCAATTATTAATTTTATCTTTTCATTCATATAAATTTAAAAAACTATTCTATCTTTAAATCTATTGTATATCTCTTGCGTTACATTAGGCAAAGTTAAAAAATCTTCTATCATCCGAAATTTTGTAATATTCGAACGATACCAAATTATATTTTTTACAATATCAGCTGGAAGTCCTTTTGACATTAATACTTCTTCAGAATCAGTATTAATATTAATCATAGATTGATTAGTTGATTTTGTCTGCTGAATATTCGCCGATGTTTTTAGCGGCTGCTGCGCTGGCGATATTGTAAAATTATCTGTTAAATTTAATGGAGTGAAATCAAATAAATCATTTTTTGCTGAGACTGCCGTAGATTGATTTAAATTATCAATACCTAAATTAATATCAAAACTTGAATTTTCCAGCGGCTGATTTAAATCATTAAGTAATTCGTTAATATCCAATAATTCAGAAAAGTCTGAAGAATTGTCGATACCTAGCCAGTCAAACTGCTCTGATTGGACTGCTGGTTTTGATTGTCTTACCGCTTCAGAAAAAATATCGCTCTTCGAATTATCAGTCCAATATGTAGAACTGTTAAGTTCCGGCTCAAATGGATTTAAGTTTGTAAAATTTATTAAGCCGTCGGCATCAAAAGATAAATTATTATTTTCAAAATTATTTATAGATAAATCAAAATTATCCGAAAGATTAAAATCATTTACAGAAGTAAAATTAAAATCATTTGTATTTAGAAAATCAAAATTATCGGCTTTTGTCGAAAAACCCAATAAATCATTGTTTTGAAAATTAAATGTTGAAAAATTATCAGTAAACAGGAAATCATCATAGCCAAAAGATTTTTGCGAAACATTATAACTTGCAGGCGCTAATATTTTTTTAAGGTCATTAAGAAAATTAGACAATTCAGATTTAATATCTGATACTAATTCGCTTTTGAATTTTTGCCATTCATTAAGTTCTGCCGGAACATTCGAAGTCAAAGTAATTGCAATTGTATCTTGTTTTAATGGCTGCTGTGTTTCTGATTTGCTTGATAATGATAATTTCGGTTTTATTTCTTCTGGCAATTGCATCTTTACTGTTGTTTCAAGAGTGTATGGCTCTTTAAAATCTAATGGGAACGACACTTCCTTTCCAGTTATGTCGCTTTTTAATGTCGGCAATTGCCACTGCGCTGCTGGCGCGCTTTGCGTTTTTTGCGCTGAAATACTTTCCGCATCGTGCTGTTGGGCAACTTGCGCTGGCTGCGATATTTGTTTAGGTTGCTCTAATTTTTCTGTTAATTCCTGTTGTTTTTTTATTGTGTCTTTCAATAAATTAAGGTTATAAAGTGCTTCGGTATTATCAGGTTCAAGAGATAAAACTTTATTAAATAAATCAACAGATTTTTGCAATTCATTGCGCAATTTATATACTACCGCTAAATTAACAAGCGCGGAAGTATTGTCAGGATCAATCATCAGTGCTTTTTGATATTGTATAACAGCAGCTTCTAATTGATTCAAATTTTTATACGCTAATCCTAAATTTATTTGTGCGTCTATATCATATTGATTTAAACCGATTGCTTGTTTGAAATAATCAGCGGCTTTGACATAATCAGCTTTGTAAAAATAACACAAACCGATATTATAATAGGATTCCTGATGATCAGCTTGATATTTTAAAGCATTGAGAAATCTATCAATCGCTTCATCGTAATTTTTTAATCTTAAATAATAAACGCCTAAATTATAATAATAGACATAATTAGTATTATCTAATCTTATTGCGCGGGTAATTAAATCAATCGCTTCTCTCAAATTATTGCGTCTAAATTGCTGTAATGATAAATCAAATAATTGTTTTGCGCGATTAAAATTCTCTGTATTTGCTGAAACATCAAAATTAAAAGATGAAAGCGCTAATATTAATGATAAAATCACAATCAAGAAAAATTTTTTTTGAAACATTTTTTCACCTTTTGAATAAAATTAATATATTTAATTTAATCTGCTTTGCAATTCAAATATTTCGTTTTTAATAGTTTCGCCGAATTTGCCAGTCGGCTGAAGTATCTGCGCGCCTTTTAATTCTATTAATGCCTTATCGTGTAAATTCAATTTTTTATAAACCTGCGCTAAATGATATTTTCGTATAGCCGACGGATTATAAAATACAGCTTTTTCCAATACTTCGCGCGCTTTGGTTACATCGCCCATTTTAAAATAAATCCAGCCGAGCGTATCTAAATAACTTCCGCGATTTAATGTGTCTAATCTGATTGCTGTCTCAATTAACGATAACGCTTCCTCAAGATTAACTTCTAATTCGCTATACAAATATGCTAAATTATTATAGGCAATCGGATTGTCCGGATAAAATTCTATCGCTGTTTTATAATGTTTTATAGCTTCGCCATACATTCCCATATTTTTAGCTTTGTATCCCTCTGTAATATAATATTCAAATTCTCTTTTCGGCTCTACTATTTCGCTGATATTACGCTGGCGCCCTTTTTGCGCAATCGGCTCAATTTGCTTGAATTCCGGAACAGCCATTTTCATTTCCGGCGCAGGTTTAGTAATTAATGGTTTTGCCATTGCAGTAGGACTTGATCTTAAATCTGTTTGTAAATTTTGCGCAGGCGCTGTTTTTTCTTCGTCGAATGTTGTTATTATATTTTTTTCTGATGCTAATTTTTCGCTTAATTTAATGCCAGATGTATTTACTTGCGCAGCAAGATTCGTTTGCGCGCTCGAAGGAGCAGTCGGCGAGGATGTCGTTAATTGTTTTTGCGTTTCAATTGATTTTATTTGTTTATCTAATTCAGTTATTTTATCTTTTATTTTATTAATAACTTCTACATTTAATGTTTTGTCTAATGCCAATAGATAATATTTCTTTGCATCATTATATAAACCCAATGCTTCAAAATAAATATTCGCTAAATTAAAGCACGCGCGATAAGTATTTTGTCGATTTTCATATCTTTTTATATATTCTAAATACGCTTTTGCTGCGTCTTGATATTGACCTAATATATGATATATTTCAGCAATTTTATAATAAGCCATTTCTTTTTTTACATTGTCATCTTGCGCTTGGTCAGCATATTTTTTGAAATCCTCTAAACTATCCATAAATAATCTTTTTGAAAGTTTATCATTTGCTGATTTGAATAATTGTTCTAATTCTTCGGTTTTTTTGAATAATTGAATTGCAGTATCATTTCTGAAAATTTCAATTTTGGAATCAGTTAAATTTTCGGTTTCCGCTGATATTTTTACGGGCTGAGGCGGAAGAATAGGAATTGATATTTTTGGCGCTTCTTCTTTATCTTTTAGCGTTTCATTTGATAAAGTAATAGAGGTAGTAGAATTATTAATTTCTTGTTGGGCTAATACGATTGGGTTAAGTGGCTCTTCAATCATTTTGACAGTTTCTATTTTTTTTTGCAGCGGCTGACGAACTTTTGCTTTTATTTCGCTTTCGACATTTTTTCGCGTTTTGTTTTTTCGGGCTGTTAGTTCATCAGAATATGTATATTCTTTTTTTATCAATTCTGATTTTATTTGCGGTGGCGCAGATTTTTTTTTTTGTTGTTCTGTTTTTGATGATGGCGGCGGTGTTTTAGGCTGTTGTTCTTTTTTAGATTGTTGTGATGTTGCTTGCGGAGTCTGCGGTGTTGCTGTCATTTTGTTATAATCTATTTTTGCGAGTGGTTCTAATGTTTTAATTCTTTTTAATGCACTTTCTGATAAAAAATTGTTGGGATATTCTTTTATAATTTTATTATATGTTTCAAGTGCCGCTTGCGTATTATTAAGTTGTTCGTATGTTCTGCCAATATAATAATAACTAATTATTTTTTTTCTGCTCGTAGGATTTTCAATTTCTTTTTTAAAATTTTCTAATGCCTCATTATATTTTCCAGCATCAAACATTTTTTTTCCGTCGTCAAAAAAATTTTGCGAAAATAATAAATTTGCTGAAAAATATATCATTATAAGAGCGCATAGTATATACCGCTTCACTACCACATCCTCCAAAAAAATAATTAGCAATATGTATTTATATGATAACCTATTAATTTTAGAATAAAAAAAAAAATAGTCAAATTATTTTTTTTATTTTCATTATTTAGTTTTTTACGCTTTTTAAATTTTATATTGACTTATATTAAAAATATATTACAATAATTTTCAATATTTTTTTTAGGAGGTAATCACTATGACAATAATTATTGATGTGTGGGCGCGTGAAATACTTGATTCTCGCGGCAATCCTACAATAGAAGTTGATGTTATATTAGAAAGCGGAGCAATGGGCAGAGCGGCTGTTCCGTCTGGCGCATCAACAGGCGAAAATGAAGCGGTAGAACTGCGCGACGGCAATCCGAAAAGATATTTAGGAAAAGGCGTGCAAAAAGCGGTTGACAATGTCAATAAAATCATCAGAGAAAAAATTATCGGTATGGACGCCCTTGACCAAGTGGCAATAGATAAAACGCTAATTAAACTCGACGGCACAAAAAACAAATCAAAATTAGGAGCAAATGCGATATTAGGAGTGTCATTAGCTACAGCGAAAGCAGCGGCAGAAGCCTGCGGATTACCGCTTTATAAATATATAGGCGGAGCAAATGCAAAGACTTTGCCTGTTCCTATGATGAATATAATTAATGGCGGCTCGCATGCTGACAGCAGCGTAGATTTACAGGAATTTATGATTATGCCAGTCGGCGCGGCGTCATTCAAAGAAGCATTAAGATGGGGCGCTGAAATATTTCATAATCTCAAATCAGTTTTAAAATCGCACGGCTACAGCACGGCAGTTGGCGATGAAGGCGGTTTTGCGCCGAGTTTGAAATCTAATGAAGAAGCGTTAGAACATATAATGACAGCAATAAAGAAAGCAGGTTATAAACCCGGCAAAGATGTATATATTGCTATGGACCCAGCGGCAAGCGAATTTTATGAAGATAAAAAATATTTCTTTAAGCGTTCGGATAAATCTAAAAAATCATCTGCTGAAATGGTAGCGTTTTATGAAAAATTAGTAGCAAAATATCCGATAATTTCAATTGAAGACGGAATGGCAGAAAATGATTGGGACGGCTGGAAATTAATTACTGACAAATTAGGCAAAAAAATACAATTAGTCGGCGACGATGTATTTGTAACAAATACAGAATATTTAGCAAAAGGCATAAAATTAGGCGTTGCAAATTCTATATTAATAAAAGTAAATCAAATAGGCACATTAACTGAAACATTAGACGCAATAGAAATGGCGAAACGCGCAGGATATACCGCTATCATATCGCATCGTTCTGGCGAAACCGAAGATACTACTATTGCTGATATTGTTGTCGCTACTAATGCCGGACAAATTAAAACAGGTTCTGCTTCGCGTACTGACCGTATAGCAAAATATAATCAATTAATCAGAATTGAAGAAGAATTAGGCAGCCAAGCTATTTATGCTGGAAAAAGCGCATTTTATAGTATTTAATTAAATACTTAAAGGTAAAAACTTAAAAATAAAAAGGCGATTACAAATTTTAATTAAGTAAATTCGTAATCGCCTTTTTTCTTTTTTTAACAAAAAGCATACTTCAAAAAAATGGCGAATTTATTTACAAATCTGAATTTAAAATTAAATGACTTATATAAAAAAATTATTATTAATCCGGATGCGCTGCTGCCATTTTTAATTATATTAGTCGGACTATTAAGCGGTTTTGCCGCAGTATCATTTAAAGTTGCAATACATTTATTTGAAGATTTAGTATTTTACGATAAAACATTGCCATTTGCTTATAATTTTCATTTTTTTTATATACCGCTTATTTGCGCGTTTTTTTCCGGATTATTATTATATTATTTTTTTCCAGAATCAGGCGGCGGCGGTATAACGCAATTAAAAAAAGCATTATATTACAATTACGGCATTATTCCGTCAAAAGAAATAATCGGCAAATTTTTAGTGGCGTTATTATGTATTGGCGGAGGAATGGCAGTAGGTCCAGAAGGTCCGACAATTTTTATTTGCGGAGCGCTCGGCTCGTGGATTGGCAAAATATTTCATATTAAGCGTTCAAATATTAGGAGTTTAGTGATCTGCGGCGCAGCTGGCGGCTTATCCGCTGCGTTTAATACGCCGATAAGCGGTATAATGTTTGCATTAGAAGATTTAATAGGCAATTTTTCTACGCAAATAATCGGCTCCACTATTATCGCCTGCGTGCTGGCTTCAACTCTGCAGCGATTATTATTAGGCAATATGCCATCATTTGTAGTTCCTAAATATACTTTAACGCAGCCATTAGAATTATTTTTTTATTTATTTGTCGGATTATTTTGCGCGTTGCTCGCATATTTTTTTATTAAATTATTACTATTTTTAAAAAATAAAATAAGCGCTACTAATGTTCCGCATAAATCATTATATCCAGTAATCGGCGGATTATTTATCGGTATTTGCGCAATTGTCTTGCCGCCGGATATAACTGGCTTCAATTACATTTCCAAGCAGCAAATAAAAAAAAATGAAACAATAGAGGGCCTAAAAAAATCCGCTGAATTTAGAAAACAAGAAGATATTAGCGAATTGGAAGAAATACCGCACGAAGCGCAGACAAAATTCAAATTATTCAGCGCTTTGAAAAAAACAAATAATGATAAATCCGTAGGTCCGGCGACGGCAGTCTATAAACAGATGGAAGACGTAATGACAAATAATCTATCCGGCAAATTAATTTTATTTTTATTAATTTATAAAATTATCGCAATTGCTATTTGTTTTGGCGCTGGCGTGCCGGGCGGGATATTTGCTCCGACAATATTTATCGGAGCAATGGCTGGCGCTGTGATTGGTTATATAGTGAACATATTTGTTCCGCATCTTACAGCTGATTACGGCGCTTATGCGTTAGTCGGAATGGGCGCATTTTTTGCCGCTGTAATGAAATCGCCTATTACTTCTATTCTTATAATATTTGAAATGACGCATAATTATGAAATTATATTGCCATTAATGCTTGCTAATATGACGAGTTTCTCTGTTTCGCGAGCGTTATTCAAGCATTCAATTTATGACGCTATTATGATTGAAAGCGGAATACATTTACCTACTGAGAATGTAGATTTTAAAATGGAAGATGTATCAAAAATAATGAATAAAAATGTTATTACTCTTTCAATAAATACTACTATTAGCGAAGCGGAAAAAATGTTTAATACCTATAATTTTTATTCGTTTCCA
The DNA here is from genome assembly GCA_029551925.1 of bacterium. GTDB lineage: Bacteria > JAGOBX01 > JAGOBX01 > JAGOBX01 > JAGOBX01 > JAKPEO01. Next base: position 8,529 of record JAKPEO010000108.1, on the reverse strand, counting down.
GTAGTAGATGAAAATAATAAATATGTAGGCATTTTAAAAAGATATATGCTGCGCGAAAGTTTAATTAATGGCAATTCGCAAAATACAATTGAAAAAATCGCGCGCGCCGAACGAATACCGCGTTTATACCAGCATGATAATTTAGATATTGCTATAAAAATTTTTTATTCTTTTCAGACTACGGTTTTGCCTGTATTAGATAATCCGCAGGATAATAATGTTGTGGGAATAATAACCCAAAACGACATAATAAAATTTTACGCTAATATTTCTAATGAAAAAAAGGTTAACAGATTATCAGAAACAATAGATTATTTGAAAATAAAATATAAAAAAAATAATTAAAAAATACGATGAAAACAAATTATTTAAAAAAAATTCCGCCTACTTTATGGATAATTGCAAGTTTTTTAATATTGATTATTTTAGGCGCCGTATCGCTTTATTTGAAAAGTTCTACATATAAATCTATTTCTTTTATTGACGCGTTATTTACATCTACTTCTGCTGTTTGCGTAACTGGTTTAGCGGTAGTTGATACGCCTACAACATTCAATCATCAAGGCCGTTTAATATTAATGCTATTAATGCAAATTGGCGGGCTCGGAGTTTTAACTATAACTTCTTTCATAATGATATTATTAACTAAAAATAGACATTATCTAAATTTTAAAGTCATTGATGAAACGCTTACGCAAGGTTTAAAATTTGAATTTAGAAAATTTATTCTGCGATTATTTAAGTTTGTTTTTGTTATTGAATTTTGCGGTGCATTATTTTTATTTTTTTATTTTTATCAAAAATACGATTTATTAAATGCTGTTGAGTTATCTATATTTCATTCTATTTCAGCATTTTGCAATGCTGGATTTTCGTTGTTTAGTAATAGTTTGGAAAACTATTATAACAATTGGTATTTACTTGGTGTAATTTCAATTTTAATAATAAGCGGCGGGCTCGGTTTTTTTGTACTTGAAGAAATATACGAAAAAATAAAAAAAACTAAATATAAATTTTCGTTTCACAGCAAAGTAGTAATTTCTGCGACTATATTCTTAATATTTTTTGGTGCGCTGTTAATTTTTATTTTTGAATACGGCTGCGCTTTTATAGATTATGATTTTTCAACTAAAATTTTATCTTCGATATTTCAAAGCATAACATCGCGGACAGCCGGTTTTAATTCTGTAAATCTTAATTCATTCAACGAATCCACATTGCTTATTATAATTGTCTTAATGTTCATCGGCGGTTCGCCCGGCTCGTGCGCTGGCGGTATAAAAACCACCACATTCACAGTAATTTTTTTTTCTATATATTCAAAAATTATCGGAAAAAATAATAGTCAACTATTCAAAAGAACATTTAGTAAAGACACATTAAATAAAAGTGTAATATTAATAATATCAGCGTTAATTTTATTATTTATTTGCGTATTTATGCTTCTCTCAATACTTGAAAATCATCATTACATTAAGGAACTTAACAATTATTTTTTTAAAATTTTATTTGAAGCGGTCAGCGCTTTTGGCACTGTCGGATTATCGCTCGGCATAACATCGTTTTTATCGACTGGCGCAAAAATTATTGTTATACTTTTAATGTTTTTAGGCAGAATAGGATTATTAACTTTCGCTTTGATAATTTTAGATGCAAATGAAAAGATAGAATATTCTTATCCGGAAGAGGATTTAATGATTGGTTAATTTTCAATAGCAAGGAGTGAAAATGGTAAAATGAAAACAAAAAATTTTTTATTAATCGGCTTATCAACATTCAATCAATATTTGGCAAAAAAACTATATTCTAACGGCAGTAATGTAATTGTTATTGATAAAAACAAAGAACTTATCCAAGCAATAAAAGACGAGGTTTCCACGGCTGTTTTAGCGGATATTACAGATTTGAATGTTTTAAATAAATTCGCAAAAAATTTTGAAGGCATTATTTTAATTTCATTAGGCAATAATTTTGAAAAAACAGTTGTCACATTATTTCATTTAAAAAAATTAGAATTGAAAAATATTTATGTAAAAGCAACAAATGAGGAACAAGCCGAAATATTGAAATTACTCGGAGCAGATGAAATTATAATACCTGAACGCGATATGGCATTAAAATTAGCGGATTCATTTTTGAATCCTGAAATCATTGAAACAATCAAACTTTCTGATAAATATAAAATCATCGAAACAACTGCGCCTGATTATTTTATAGATAAAACATTGATTGAATTAAAAATTAGAAATCTATATAATATAAATGTCATTGCTATAAAAAAAAGCGATTCAAACGAAATCATTATTTCAGAAATAATCAATTATAGGTTCAAAAACAATGATAAAATAATAGCGCTCGGGTCAGTAGAAAACATCAAAAAATTTGAAGATAGTTTTTAATACAAAAAAACATCAAAATAATTTTTGTCTTTATTTCAAGCATCTAATAAATTTATTTGTTTATAAATTTGATCAATAGTTAGTTGATTAACTTTTAATAAATATTCGCGGCTACCGTAATTAAAAGAATAATTATCATTAATTCCTATTCTTTGAAATTTTATTTTTTTAGGGATTTTCTCGCATATAATTTCAGCTATTGCCGAGCCCAACCCGCAATATATAGAATGTTCTTCGATTGTGATTACTTTTTCGGTTTTTAATGCTGAATTTATTATAGTTTCTTCATCTAATGGTTTTATTGTTGAGATATTAATAATTTCAGAATTTATATTTTTTGTAGTTTTCAATAGTTCGGCAATTTTTATTGCAGCATTAAGCATAAAGCCAGTGGCGCAGATAGTCAAATCCTCGCCTGATTTTAAAATATTCGCTTTACCGATTTTTAAAATATGTTTATCATCAAAAATTTTTGGTTCGCCCGCGATTCCCAATCTTAAATATGTCGGACCTATATGATTAACTAATTCGCTTACTGCCAATTCTGTTTCTATCGGATCAGCAGGCGATACGACAGTCATATTTGGCAATACTCGCATTAAACCGATATCTTCAATCGAATGATGCGTAGGTCCTAATGTGCTGTAAGATACGCCTGCTCCGACTCCTACTAATTTCACATTCAGGTTTTGAATACATAAATCTACGCGAATCTGTTCAAATGCGCGCATTATCAAAAATGGAATGATTGTATAGCAAAAAGGAATATAGCCGTTCAACGCCAAACCTGCGGCAACGCCAATCATATTCGCTTCCGCTACTCCGACATTTATAAATTGTTTCGGTCTTGCTGCGCGAAAATCGTCAAATACTATCGCGCCTATATCAGCAGCCAATAATATTATTTTATTATTTTTTTCAGCTTCTTTTTTAAAACTTCTGATAAACGCATTTCTCATAATTTTATACTATGCCTTTATATTTTCCAGTGAATCTGTCTATTATGTGTATATCAAAAACTAATTTCAAATAATCTATAAAAATATTTATTACATTGTTCAATCTAAATGCTTGTGATTTGCCGGACGCACGTTTTTTCAATATTATCGGCACTTCTGCGAACATTATTTCGTTTCTATTTAATCGCGTGGCTTTAATTAGCGCTTCTGTCTGAAAGAAAAAACTATTAGATGTTAATCTCAATTTTTTCAAAAATTTTTTTTTGTAAATCACATTGCCGTTAGTATAATTAAACATTGTGCCGAATGTAATATTTATAATCATCAAATAACAACTCGATAATATTCGCCTAAATATCGAACGAACGCCTTTATTCACAGCGAATGGAATTATAATATCAACATAATTTAAAAGCGGCAGATATTTTATTAAATCATTAATATCGTTTTCGCCGTCTGATGGAAACCAAGTAAAACACTCGTTTTCTGCGATATTAAGCGCTTCGCGAAAACTTCTGCCTAACCCGCGATTTGTTTGATGATGTATCACTTTTATTTTTTCAGGATATTGATTTTTGAAATTATCCATTATTTCGCCGGTATTATCGCTGCTTCCGTCATTAATAAGTATCAATTCAAACTTTACATTATTTTCTGATAAATTTGTTATTATATTATCCAATATTTTTGCTAAATTTTCAGATTCATTAAGCGCGGGCACCATAATTGAAATAGAACGGCTATTGAGATTTTTTATTTTAGAAATTATATTTGTCGTAGATTTGCCTTCAACTAATTTAATGGTCTTTACTTCGCCGCCGGATTCTATCACTTCGCGCGCGCCCACTATTTCGCTGATTTCGTAATCTGCGCCTTTGACTAATATATTCGGCTGAATTGTTTTTATTAATTCGAGCGGAGTATCTTCATCAAATATTATAATATAATCTACAAACGCTAATGCCCCGAGCGCTATAACTCGATCAGTTTCAGAATTTATCGGTCTATCTTCGCCTTTTAATCTTTTTATAGATTTATCGCTATTCAAACCGATTACTAATATATCGCCCAAACTTGCTGCTTGATTTAGATATGTTAAATGCCCTGTATGCAAAATATCAAAACAGCCATTTGTAAATACTATTTTTTTAGATGCTAAAAATGTTTTTTTTAATTCGCAAAATTCCTGAGCAGTCTTTAATTTACTTAATGCAAATTTCATAATTTAACTATCGCTTTGTATTTATAATTTTTTACTAAATTAATTAGTTGATTTGGCTTTATCGTTGTAGTGCCTAATTCTTTGACAACTTCGCCGGCTGCAATATTTGCTAACACAGCAGAACTTTTGAAATCGCAGCCGCAACTCAAACACAATGTCAATACGCTTACTACTGTATCGCCCGCACCTGTGACATCATAAACCTCTGTCGCTTCTGTCGGTATATTGAAAATGCAGTCGTCTTCAAATAATGTCATACCTTCTTCGCTTCGCGTAATAAGCAGCGCTTCTAAATTCAGCTCTTTTTTTATTGTCTTGCCGACTTTGTATAATGACCGCTCGTCTGTTATTGCCAATCCGCTGCCTTCGCTCGCTTCTTTTTTGTTGGGTGTCATTATAGTTATGTTTTTATAATATTTAAAATGCTCGATTTTGGGATCTACTACTAATGGAATATTTTTTTCATTTTTGATTTTAACAGCGCTTTCAATTATCTCCGGAGTAATTAAGCCCTTGCCGTAATCAGATAAGATTATCGCATCTATCTCGTTTTTTTTGGAATTGATAAATTTTTGAATTTTACAAATTAATTCATCGTGGATTTTTTTGCGCGTCTCGACATCTACTCGCACTACTTGCTGATTTCGCGCTATTATCCGCGTTTTAAGAATCGTGGGACGATTATTATCTACAAATATTCCCGATACATCAGCACCTTCGGCTTTTAATATTTTTTTTATTTTATCGCCGTAATAATCTTTGCCGATTAATCCGGAAATAATTACCTGCGCGCCTAATGAGCATAAATTATTCACCACATTGCCAGCGCCGCCCGGCGCAATCCAATTTTTTTTTACTTCTACTACTGGCACAGGCGCTTCCGGCGATATTCTTGATACTTCGCCGGATAAATATCTGTCTAATATCAAATCGCCAATAATTAATATTCTACTTTTTTTAAATTTTTGGATAGCGGATAATAATTTTTTTTTTAACTTTTCTTCTATAGATATTTTTTTAAATTTTAAATAATAATTTTTAAATAATACTAATAATAAAGCGTTAAATTGTCAAATTATTATTTTGGAATTAATGAGAAAATCAATTTTTTATAGTCATAACCAGCATATTGCGCTGCTGCTGCAAATCCAGCGTTTTTACTAATACAGGGATTTGCATTTATTTCAAGTATATACGGTTTATTATTTTTATCTACGCGTAAATCTATTCTGCTGTAGCCCTGCAATTCAAAAATCTGCGCGCATTTCAAAACTATATCTTTTAATTTCTTTAATAATATTTTATCGTTTTTAGGAAATTCAAATGTTCTATTTGTATTTTTATATTCAAAAGAATCTTCATTCCATTTTGCATTATAATCTATAATTTTAAATTTATCATTGTAATTAGTAAAAACAATTTCGGCAATGGGCAAAATTTTAATTTTTTTATTTTTATCTGAAATAACGGAAATATTGAATTCTCTGCCGTCTATATAAAATTCAGCCATACATTCTTTTTTTATTTTTTTTTCGCGAGTTTCTAAAAAAATCAATAATTCATTTTTAGTATTGCAGTATTTTATACTTTCAGAGTCTATCCCAATAGACGCGTCTTCCCATATCGGTTTGACTATATAATTTCCTTTTTGAAATTTTTCTGTTTTAAAATTTGTCAGCGTAAACCATAGCGGCGTGGGAATACCGTGATTTTTCAAAATCTGCTTGCATAAAATTTTATTAGAAGTCAGAAAAATCGCGGTACTTGAACAGCCGCTGAATGGAATATCAAGATGTTCTAATAATGCAGGTGCAAAATGCGCTAATCTTCCGTCGCCATTTACTGTTTCTACCAAATTAAAAACAAATTTCGGTTTTATTTTTTGTGTTTTGTTAATTAAAAAATCTATATTATTAATAAACGCTAATTTTATTGGTTCATAACCTAATCCAATTAATGCCTGAGATACTTCTTCCGATTCTATTAAATTATCTAATTCGTCCTTAAAACTTTTATCTAAAACATTATTATGTAAAATTATAACTTTTTTATTTTTCATTTTTTAGCGAATATTCTGTTTTCTGCCGCGTAAATTATTTTTTTTATTAATTCATTAAAACTTATGCCTTTTAATCTGCATAATATCGGCAAATCTGAATGTGTCGGATTCAGACCGGCTAATGGATTAACTTCAATAAAATTTGGAATGCCATTTTTGTCAACGCGAATATCTACTCTGCCTGCATCGCGACAACCTAATAATTTCCAGACTTTCAATGCTAATTCTATGCTGTGCTGCGCTAAATCGTCTTCTGAAACTTTGTATTCTACTACTTCTTCATAGTTTTCTTTATTACCGAATGAATAAACATCAGAATCAGCTTTTGCTTTTAGCAGCACTTCCATTGCGCCGAGCGAATATGCTTCTTTTCCAGCGCCTATTATGCCGATTGTAAATTCTCTGCCGGGCAGATATTCTTCTACTAATACCGGCTGCTCGAATTTTTTTAGTAGCGCGATTATAGTTTTTTCTAATTGCTGGCTGCTTTCGATTTTTGATGCTGGAGTAATGCCTTTACTTGTGCCTTCTGCTACTGGTTTGGCAAATAACGGATAAGTTAATTTAATATTTTCTATTTCGGTTTCATCGTTTACTACGCAAAAATCAGCGGTCGGCAATTTCGCATCGCGAATTATACTTTTAGTCAAGCCCTTATGCAATGTTAAACTCAATACCAAAGGATCTGAAAATACATAAGGAATATTATACGCCTCTAATAAAGCAGGCACTTGCGCTTCTCTGCCAAAACCATAGAGCCCTTCGCAAATATTAAATACATAATCCAAATGTTGTCCGTCATTTAAAAATTTGACTAATTTTTTTATATTTCCAATACGAACAACTTGCTTGCCTAATATTTTCAAGGCGTCTTCTATTCCGTCAATCGTGTCTTCTCTATCAAATTCAGCGACTATTTCTTTATCATAGCCCATAGCCAAATATTCTGATTTTAAATCATATGTCAAACCAACTATCATAAAACCAAACTCTCCATACAATAATAAAAATTGCTGCATTTGCATAGTTACGCAAATACACAAATGCTATTTTATAGTAAAAAAAAAAATTATCAAGTGATTTTGTTAAGTTGACATTTAGGCGCGCAGTCATAAATTTTTCAAAAAAATTAAAGGGCATCAACCTATAACCTGAGTTTCTCAAAGAGGTTAAAAAAATAGCGAAAAGTATTGAAAAAAGCGGTAAAAATCGCGTTTTAAGACATAGGATATCAGTTGAACAATTAGGACTTGAATCTGCAATATATGAAGTTGTAGAACGGTTGGGCATCCGCGAATTATTAAAAAAAAGGAAAAGTTCTATATTATTTTTTTGTCTATTTTTTTCAGACCATTATACAACACTCCTCACATTACGAGTTGTAGTATTACTATTTACCTGTCTGCTGCTTGTTCTCGGATTTGCAAATAATACAATCTCGCAAAACGATAAAAATATAAATACTACAAAAACATTCTCAAAAAATTCTTAAAATTTTTCATAATAAAAACCTCCTACAAATAAAAAATATAAATTTTATCTATGTCAACGCTGCAAGCAGTAAATTATTTTTGATTTTTTATCACTATTTTTTTCGGTGTAATTCACCGCCTTCGACGCGGTTAATTATCACCGCCGAGAACACCGAAGCACCCCGAGTTTTTTTCTTTAACAAACGACTTAAAAATGACTTTTAAATGACAAATCATTTTTATCAGTGTCAATCCGTGCAATCCGTGTCTAAATTTCTTTGACACTGATTTCACGGATTTTCACGGATTTATACGAATTTTTTCAAAACGCAAACGCGTTTTATAATTTTTATTTTATTCGATTCAAATTCTAAATTTTAAGTTACCTTTCTTTTATTCGTTCAATTAGTAAAATTCG
>JAKPEO010000107.1 GCA_029551925.1 bacterium | reverse complement strand
AAGACAAACTATATCTACCGTAGGGTCGTCAGATTTCAAAACTACTTCTGGCGCTGAATGCGCGTGTATCCCGCCAAAAATAATCGGGACTTTATAATATTTTTTTATTTCTCTCGCTAATTCTAATATCTCTTGATATTGAACGGTTTCTACATGAAATCCGACTAAATCCGGCTTTAATTCGATTATTCGTTGCAAAACTTTTTTCTTCTGGTCTAATAATTTTGCGAGCCATTTTATGCATAAATAATTTTTATCGTCAAAGAGCGCTTGATCATAAACTAATATAACTTCATGCCCATTTTTTTTTAGCATAGCGGATAATGCCTGCAAAGAAATATTTTCCCAACCAATAGCGACTAAAACACAACGCATTTTAATTAGTCCTTTTCATTTTTTTAGAATTCAAATCAAAAAATAATTTCATCATATTAATAAAAGTCTTAAACATTGCTGAATATTTAAAACAAGTCGGTTTGCCGTGCAATCTTTTCTTCATTTTAGTCGGCACTTCGGCTATTATCAAATGTGCGCGTTTTGCTTTTATTAATATCTCGGCTAAAAAAAAGATGCCGTTATTTTCTATCTCAATAATTTTTTCGGCAAATATTACTCGCTTGTAAAGTTGTATCCAATTTACATCTTCAAGTCCAATGTTAAATAATAATGGTATCAAAATCCTGTTATATACAAACGACGCTGTTTTAGCTACCATTGTATATCCGACTCGTTCAATACGACAACCTACTACAATATCGCACACGGATGCTCTATCTAAATAACTTAAAAGTTCTTCTATTTCTAACGGATTATCCACCGGCACTAAAATAACAAAATCATTATTCGCGTTTTCTACGCCAGTCTTAAATGCACCGCCAATACCTAAATTTTTTTTATGATGTATTAATTTGATAGATTCATATTCTTTAATTATTTTTTCTATAATTTCTGCCGATTTATCAGTGCTGCAATCATTGACTATAATCAACTCAAATTTTTCGCAAACTGTGTTTAATGAATTATATGTAATATCAATCGCTTTTGCAACTAATAATTCTTCATTATATACTGGCATAATTGCCGATAAACTTATCTTGCTTTTAGTAATTTTATCATTCATATATCATTTCATCTTCTTTAATTAAATGTCCATATTTTCTTAAAGATAAAACATCAAATTTGTGATATAATCTATAGATAAAAAAATAAAAAAAAAGTTTTAAACTATATTTTTTTAAAAAAAAAGAATTATATATCTGGTCAAGCAATAAATGTAAAGCGATTGAAAAACATAAAATTATAAATATCTCATTTTTAAAAAAATAATATCCTAAAAATAATAAAATTATTATTTCCCAAGAATGAAATATAAAATAATTTTTTTTGACATATTTGAATGTCTCGAATGCTTGATGCATATTCGACAATGTATCGATTTTTTTTTGTGTTATTATAAAATCTATGATATGGTCTATATCTACCAATATAGTTATTATTCCGGATAAAACAGCAAAAAAATAATTTTTTGTGAGCGTAAAAATTATTGGCATTAAGAATAAGGAACTAATTATATGTTGCTTTGTTTTCATATATGAACAATTTTTTTACATTTCTTCTTTTAGTAATTTTATTTTTTTTAATATCGTTCTTATACAAACAATAACGCCTATTTCTACAAATCTTTTTAATACTAAAACGCTAAACTTCAAAAAAACAATATAATTGGAAATACTGATTTTTTTAGGAATATGGATTGTAACGCCGCCGGCATATGGACTTTTTCTAAAGCGTTTTAGTTTTTTAATGCTTAAATAAAATCTTATATTAGCCCACATAGTATCAAAAATTAATTCAAATTTATCAGCGCCTTTGGGCACATATGGTATATCATTGCCAAATAAATAATATTGAACATTAAAATTATAATAATTCTCTTTTTTATTCAACCGCCCTTCTTTTACGGCAATATCGTAAAGTTCTGTGCCAGGATAAGGGACGATAGTATTAAATCTTGTGTTATCTATCGGTAAATCAAGAGCGTATTTTATTGTATCATATCTATCTTTACGCGTTTGTTCTGGTATTCCAAAAATAAGACCAGTAGTTGTCATTATATCATATTTCGCTATAAGTTCTACTGCTGTTCGTATTTGCGCCGCTGTTTCATTTTTTTTTAATACTTTTAATAATCTATCTGAATGCGTTTCAACGCCTACGCCTAAAAAAACAAAATTTACTTCTTTACATGCTCTTACAATGTCTTCATCTACCGAATCTGCTCTTGCGCTGCCGTGAAATACCGCTTTTTTATGAAAATTATTTTCTTTAATCATTTTTGTGATACTTAATAAATGCTTTTTATTAGCAAACAAAATATCATCAACAAAAATAATATAAGTTCGTTTATATTTATTAATTAAAATATCTAATGTGTCTCTTATCCATTCTATTGGAAAGTGTCTAAATATTTTGCCAGTAATCGTCCTATTAGAACAAAAAATACAACTATGCGGACAACCTCTTGAAGTTGATAAAGAACCAAAACTATTATAATATTCCATCTTATCTTCAAATAAATCATATGGATACAATGGTATATCTTTTAGATTAATTAGTTTTCGTTCCGGCGTATAAACAATTTTTTTATCGCTATCTAAATATACTATTCCTTTTATATCTGAAATCGGAATTTGATTTTTATAAGATTTATAGAGTTCATACAATGTTTCTTCGCCTTCGAATCTAACTACAATATCTATATAACCAGTATTCAATGATTCTTCTGGCATTACAGTCGGATGCACTCCGCCAAGTATAACTTTAACGCTATTATCAATTTCTTTTGACCAACGCGCAAGTTCATGCGCTCTTGCTATTTGTATTGTCATACTTGAAATACAAACTATTTTTGGAAATTCTAAAGCCGCTATCAATTTTTGTAAATCTTGATAAGTTAATGGATTAATATGCTCGTCTATTATTTTAATACTTATATTTGGTTCTTTACTTCTTAAATATCCGGCTAAAAAACCGATGCCCATAGGCGTTTGTAAAGCCATATGTTTGCCAATAAATCCCCATTGTGATTTTGGATGAATTTTTGGATTAATAAAAATCATATAAATCAGTCCAACTATTATTTATTTTTCAACATTTCTTCTAAAGCGATATATAAATTCCATTCAGGCGAAAAGTTAAGATTTTTTTTTTGTTGTTTTATATCTACAACCCGTTTTTTTACATTATCTATTTCTCTTTGTTGAATTTTTTTTATTGGTTTGTTTAATTTTTTTGAGAGCCAGTTTGCAATATCGCCTAACTTTGTTTGGATTCCTGTGCCTATATCTATTATTTCTGACGGTCGATACTCTATTGCGCATTTTATCCCTTTTATAGCATCTTTATAATATGTAAAATCACGAGTATGATTAGGATCTATTAAAGTAATAATATCATTTTTTAACCATTTAGCTATCACGCTTTCCGTGTCCCGCGGACCAAATACATTTGATAAACGAACAATCGTTGTAGAAATCCATTGCCTATACATAAGAGTATATCTCTCTCCTGTTTGTTTACTTATTGCATAATGACTTGCTTCATGATGGACTGATACAGAAGAAATATATAAAAAATCTTTTTTATATTCACGACAAGCACGTAAAAGATTCAAAGTGCCTATTCCATTTACTTCTGCATCAATAATTGGTTCTATTATTGAAGTCCTTATATCACGACAAGCGCAATGAATTATATAATCGCTTTTTTTTACTACATCATAAATATCTTTACTTCTTATGTCCATAACTATGGTATTATCAAATTTATATTTATTAAAACTACGGTCATCTAATGGAACCGCGTCTTTTATATTATCAACTAAATGCGAACCTATAAAACCTTCGCCGCCTGTAATTAATATCATAACCTTAACTCCTATTTATATTAGAGTTGTCGCATAATTCATTTTCGGCGCTTTCAAACCCTGTATTTTATGCGGTTTTGTGATTGTCAAAACGCATTATGCAACAACTCTATTAATAATAATTCTTTAACATTAATATTTCTTTATTTATATCTTTTACTTGATTATATATTTCTTCGCTTTTTGAAATTGATGTTATTAATAAAACATCGAACTTTAAATCATATAATTTATCTGGCGAAAATAATTTAAGTCCGTGAAATTTATTTTTATAAAGGTCCGCGTTTTTGTCTATTATGCCTACTATTTTTAAATTTAATTCTTTATTCGCCGCTATTATCATCTCGCAAATTTCATTAGCGCCGTATAACAAAATTTTTTTTGATTGCGCTGTCTCTTTTATTTTCAATAATTTCAATTTTATT
>JAKPEO010000094.1 GCA_029551925.1 bacterium | reverse complement strand
TCGGGTATTTTTTCAAATGCGTTTCGAATTTGAAAATTATCTATTTTTTGTTTGAATAATTCTGTCCCTATAAATTCAGCGCACGGATAAATCAAACCATCAGGTGATATTGCGCAAAACAATCGACCAGCCCAACAATTAGAATTTGCTTTACAATTCGGAAATCGCTGTATATCTTCAAGATACTCAAAAGCGCTAAAAATCGGAGCGCCTTCTCTTTTTTTATTTATAATCCAATTAATTATTTCTTTAAATTTTTGTTCGTCAAATCTAAACTTTTCAGCATTATTTTCTTTATCTGAACGATGAGTTATTATCGGCTGCACATCCCAATAATGTCCATATTCGCTAACTATTTTTAAAATTTCTTCTAAACTATCTATATTTTCATTTGAAATTACTGATACTACAACAGTCTTTATTTTATTCTTCGCTAATATTTCTAATGCCTTCAAATTTTTTTCAAATACGCCAGCACCACGAATTTTATCTTGAATATTTTTTGGACCATCTATACTTGTAATAACTAAATCAATATTTTTCAGCCAATCAATACGCTCAGGCACTAATATACCATTAGTAACGATATTACATTTCATTCCTTTTTGTTTTACATAATCTATAAGTTCGCCCAAATCATTTCGTAATAAACACTCGCCGCCATTAAAACTCCAAAACATAGTTCCCATCTTTTTAAATTCATCAATATATTTTTTTATTTCGTTTGTAGTTAATTCCAAAGTTTTAATATTTTTTCTGCCGCAATACGAGCAATTAAGATTACATCTGAAAGTAATATATTGCGTTACTTTTAATGGTATCTTTTTTCCTAACATTGCTTTTAATATTGCTGCTGACAATTTAGGAATATTTTTTAAAGTTATCATAATTTTATTTTTTTACAAAAATATATATATTATTCAATCCCAAAATAAACGACTTATGTAAATGCAATTTAAAATTGAAATTATCTAACAAAGTAAGTAACTCTTTTTTCCAAAAACCTGGACGATTTGGCATACCATATTTTTTCCAAATCGCTAATGTATATCGTATTTTAGCAATCATTGGATTTAGGGTAGTCACAATAAGTTGACCTTCTTTTTTTAATACTCTATTTATTTCTCTTAATGCCTTTTCTTTGTTATCAAAATAATCCAAAGTACCAATTATAGCAACTGTTTCAAATTTTTCATCTTTAAAACACAAATTTTCTACTGAAGCGCATAAATCATTATTTCTATAAAAAGTTATATCAATACCAAAACCATTTTTATATTTTTTTATAAGATAATTATGGGTTCCACAACCAATATCTAAAGTTTTTCCTTTTAAATATGAATGGACAATATCAATCCGCTCATCTTCTACTGTTCTAATACCTCTTTCTTTTAAATAATCATTTGAAAACAATAACTGTATTGGCAATAATATTAATTTCTTCAAAAATATCATATTCGTTTTTTATTTATTTTTAATATTATATAATTAAAAAACTGGCTTTTATATTTATTAGGAAACCATTCAGTATGAAAATTATAACGATACGGTTTCATTGATATATTCGTAAAAAAATTTTTCGATTCATATCTGCCAACATATAGTTCTTCGATTTCAAATTT
>JAKPEO010000093.1 GCA_029551925.1 bacterium | reverse complement strand
TCGGGTATTTTTTCAAATGCGTTTCGAATTTGAAAATTATCTATTTTTTGTTTGAATAATTCTGTCCCTATAAATTCAGCGCACGGATAAATCAAACCATCAGGTGATATTGCGCAAAACAATCGACCAGCCCAACAATTATAATTTGCTTTACAGCTCGGAAATTTTTGCATATCTTCAAGATATTCATAAGCGCTAAAAATTGGCGCGCCTTCTTTTTTTTTTTATAATCCAATTAACTACTTCTTTAAATTTTTGTTCATCAAACTTAAATGTTTCTGCATTATTTTCTTTATCACTACGATGAATTATTAGCGGCTGCACATCCCAATAATGTCCATATTGACACAATTCTTAAAATTTCATCTAAATTATTTATATTTTCATTTGAAATCACTGATACTACTACAGTTTTTATTTTATTTTTCGCTAAAATTTCTAATGCTTTTAATTTTTTTTGAAATACTCCCTTACCGCAAATTTTATCTTGTATATTTTCAGAACCATCAATACTTGTAATTACTAAATCAATTTCTTTAGCCAATCTATTCGTTCTGGCACTAATATTCCATTAGTGTCAATATTACATTCATTCCTTTTTGTTTGACATAATCTCTCAGCACACCTAAATCATTTCTTAATAAACATTCGCCGCCGTTAAAACTCCAAAACATTGTCCCAATTTTTTTAAATTCGTCTATATATTTTTTCATCTCATCTGTTGTTAATTCAAAACTTTTAATATTTTTTCTGCCACAATAGGCACAATTAAAATTACAATTAAAAGTAATATATTGCGTCACTTTTAGCGGTATTTTATTTCCGAGTATTGCTTTTAATATAGATATTGATAATTTTGGGATATTCTTTAAAGTTATCATAATTTTATTTTTTTTCGAAAATATATATATTATTCAATCCGCAAATAAATGTCTTATGTAATTTCAATTTAAAATTAAATTTATCTAATAAGATAATCAATTCTTTCTTCCAAAAACCCGGGCGATTTGGCTTGCCGTATTTATTCCAAATCGCTAATGTATGCCTTATTTTAGCAATCAACGGATTTAAAGTTGTCACAATAAGTTGCCCTTCTTTTTTTAATATTCTATTTATTTCTTTTAATGCCTTTTCTTTGTTATTAAAATAATCTAATGTGCCCATTATAACAACCGTTTCAAATATCTCATCTTTAAAACATAAATTTTCTGCTGATGCGCATAAATCATTATTTCTATAAAAAGTTATATCAATACCAATACCATTTTTATATTTTTTTATAAGATAATTATACGCGCCACAACCTATATCCAAAGTTTTTCCTTTTAAATACGAAAATACTATATCAATCCGCTCTTCTTCTACTGTTCTAATTCCTCTTTCTTTTAAATAATCATTTGAAAACAATAACCGTATCGGCAATAATAATAAATCTTTAAAAAATCTCATATTTTCTTTTTCACTACTTTCAATACTATATAATTAAAAAACTGGCTTTTATATTTATTAGGAAACCATTCAGTATGAAAATTATAACGATACGGTTTCATTGATATATTCGTAAAAAAATTTTTCGATTCATATCTGCCAACATATAGTTCTTCGATTTCAAATTT
>JAKPEO010000037.1 GCA_029551925.1 bacterium | reverse complement strand
TTCAAGTATTTCTCTCAACATCATTCTCATAATCATTGCATCATCAACTATTAATACTTTCGACATAATAATGTCTCCAATTTTTTTTAATCTTCGATAACTAAAAAAAGTTCCAGCACTCCGTCAGGCGAAACAAATGGTATTTTCAAAACTTTTTTGGAGAAACTAACTTCATCATCTTTAATTTTTTGAGGGACAGATATTTTTAAATTAAGATTCTTTAAATTTGAAAAATCAGTAATTATTACGCCAGACACAATATTTGTTAATTCTTGCAAAATCGAACTGCCCATTTTTATAACTTTCTTTTTAGGATACGCATTAAAAAAATTAAATAACGCATCAGCAGCAAACATTTTATCAAAGTTATAATAAATAACAAAATTTACATCACCGAAAAATTTCACTTTATACATTTCATACATCTTTTTTATTTTATCACACTGCTCTATATTTCCGCTGATTTTTAATGAAATTAACAGCATTCGATAAACAGTATGCTCTGCCGCATCAAGCAATAAATCAAGATATTCAAATTCTTTAATATTTTCTTTTATAAAAGCATGAATTTTATCTATTCTTGCACGTTCGTTTTTAGAAAATTCTTCTAATTCCTTATCAAGTTGCGACTGCGTGATAAAACCCATTAATAATAATAACTCGCCAATGAAAGTATGCGATTCTTTTTGATGTTTCATTAATTTTTCAAATTGTTCTTCTGTGAGCAGTCCTTTTTTAATAGCAATTTCGCCGAAATAATTATTAGTTCTTTTTTGTTCATTATAAATCATCTCAACTTGCTCGTGAGTGAGATATTTTAGTTCAACAGCCCAATCGCCAATTTTCTTGTTAAGACGCTTTTGAAGTTCAACCGCTTTATAAAGAATAGGATAATTAATATAATTTTTATTTAATAAATACAACCCAAAAAATTCATCTTGATATAATTGATTCATTATTTTTATTATGTCCTTTTCTTATTTTTTTTAAAAAATTATTATATATCATTAAAAAAATAAAATCAACAAAAATCATATATAAATTTTCTTTTTACAAATTTCGCAAAAAAAATCTGAATTTAGTTTTTCGCCGCACTCGCAAACATATCCTTTAATTTTTGCAGGATTGCCATAAATCAACGCATAATCAGGGACATTTTTAGTGACAACCGCGCCGGCGCCAATAAACGCATATTTTCCTATTGTTATTCCGCAAACAATTGTAGCATTAGCGCCGATAGTAGCGCCAGTTTTTATAATCGTTTTTAAAAATTCAGATGGTTCTTTTTTTTTAAAACTACGCGGATTAATGTCATTAGTAAAAACAGCAAAAGGTCCGATAAATACATCGTCTTCAATTATAACTTTATCCCAGACAGCAACGCCGTTTTTGATTTTTACATTATTGCCAACAACTGCTCCGCCTTCAATATAAACATTATCGCAAATATTGCAATTAGTCCCTATTTTTGCGCCACTCATAATATGCGCAAATGCCCAGACTCTGGTATTTTCGCCGATTTCAGCATTTTTTTCAATAATTGCTGTCTGATGAACAAAAATTTTTTTTGTCATTTTTTTAATTCCTCGCTTTTTGATCTATTGCTTTTATTTTTTCAAACATTAGTTCAGAAATAAAAATATTGCCTTCTGCATCCGGATGACAGGCATCCCAAATCAAATCTCTTTTATTTTTCAAATAATAATTATTAAACTCATTTTCTAAATCAATAAATTCAATATTATTTTGCAAACAGACATTCCGCAACGCTTGATTATATTTCTTTATATTTTGAGCAAATGGCGTATTGGCAAATTCCTGTCTATACGGTTGAGTCATCGGTATAAAAACAAATCTGTTTTTTTTAGAGTTATTATTAAATTCAATAATAAACTCCTCGTATTTATCCAACGGCACGCGGACAGTGTCAAATCCCCGCATTTTTTGGCGTTCAAGCGCTTTAAAATAAAAAGACATTAATAATTTATAAGAAAATAATTTTTGCAAATATTTTTCAAAAGAAATTATATTAACTTTATATTCCGCATCCGAAACAGGCGACGGTCTTGAATCATTTATCCCGAACAAAATAAAAACATAATCTGGATTATATTGCAGCGCATAATCATTTAATACAATCCAGCCCTGATGAATAGTATAACCGGGCACTCCGTAATTCTGCACTTCCCATTTTACATTATTTAATTGCATATCATTCAATTTTTTTTCTATGATATTGGCGAATATTTCTTCTATTCTTCTACGATACCCAAAAGTCGAACTATCGCCAATCAGCGCTATTCTTTTTAAATTACGCGGTTTTTCAATTTGGAAATCATCATCGCGCCAGCCCTGCTGATTTATTTTTATTTCGCCTGCTGGTTCCCACCGCGATTTAAAAACATTCGCTGATTTAAAACGCCAGAATAATTTTGGATCTTTAACAACATTTTCAGAATCAACGAGCATCGGCACGCCAAACCGCGCTACACCCAAATTAAATTTATAATCTACAAAAAAACCGATAGATTCTATAAACAAAAAAATCAGAAAAAAAAATAAAATTAAAAATAAAATTTTTTTTCTTACTGACATAAAGATTAAATCAAAAATAATTTATAATTTCAGCGGAATCAATAACAGCGCCGAGCGATTTTTGAAAAAACGCTAATTCATATTCATGCGCTGTTAACGATGTAGCAGTTAACGCATCTTTAACAAAAAAAAGATTAAACTTATAATTATAAGCATCACGCGCAGTAGAACTCACGCAGCAACCGGTAGTTAATCCGGTGAAATATAAATCAGTAATTTTATATTCTTTTAATTTTTCAAGCAAATCAGTTTCAAAAAATGCGCTGTAAAATTTTTTTTTTATTATTATCTCATTATTCTTTAAAGGCAATAATTCATCGATTATTTCCGCGCCTTTTGTAGTTTCTATACAATAGCTGCGCGATAATTCAATATCCTTTTTGCCCCATTCATTTTTATTTGTAGAATGAACTGTGATTATATTAAAAATAAATAATTTTTTTAGCGCAAATAATTCCCGTATATTTATTATAGATTGGACAATATTTTTACCAGATGGTATAAAAACAGGGCTGTTCTCATTTTTAATAAAATCATTTTGTAAATCAATTATTAATAACGCGGGATTAATCTGCATAAAAAAAATAAAAATATACTTTTATAGAAAAACTTATTTTATTGTCCCTAACGGCGTAAAGAACATTATTTCTTCATTCAAATCTTTATCAAATTGAAATGTGCGTTTAGTGCGTTCTTTTGTTTGCAATTCAGGATCATAATAAGTATCGCGCGGAGCAAATCTTTGTTCAAACGCGCGTTTTTTAGAAGTATAAATATTTTTTTCTTTATCTCCGCCAAATCTAAAAATAGCAGATATTCTATGCGCAGCTTCTAATTCATTTGCCCACATATAAGCATAATCTAATTGAAATACTGAACTTCTAAAACCGAGTCCGGCAATTATCTTACCTTCGTCAACTTTATCTTTATAACCGCCACGCACTGCCACAGCTTCATTCAGCCACATTTCAATACCTACATTAAAATTAACTTTATTACCGCGCGGAATATTTATATCCACTAATATATTCGGAGGATTATCAAAACGCATTGGTTTGTATTTAGTAGATAATTTAAAATTCAACGGCAAATCTTCTTTTTGAGATATATATTTCAATTGTCCACCTAAATTTTGAACTGCAAATCCTAATATTATATTTTCTTCTATAGCTAATAAAGTGCCCGCATCAAAAGCCATTGCATTCGCTTTTTCTTCTTCTATTTTAGAAGTAAAATATTTTAAATTCATTCCAACATCGATATTATTTTTTAATTTTTGAGAATAACCAAAAGTCAACTGTAAATCATCGGCAGAAAATTTACCTTTATCTTCACCGTATCTTGTGCGTTTATTAAGATCGCCGTAATTTAAAAAATCTATCGCTATACCAGCAGCAGCATTATAAGTCAATAGCGGAATACCAAACATTAATGATTCATAATTAATCTCTTCAAAACTTGCAAAATGTGTAAATTGAAATTCATATTGATTGATATTATTCAAACCAGCAGGATTAAATCTTAAAGCATTAATATCTTCAGCCATTGCGCCATAAGCGCCGCCTAATGCCGATGGTCGCGCTGCTATATCAGTAATACCGATGAGTCCTAAATAACTTTCGCCCGGCGAGCCAGCATAAATCTTAAAAATAAATATATTGCAACTAAATACTGCAATTATAAAACAGTATATTAATTTTCGCATAAAAAACTGCCTCCGTTTTGTTGTTCAATAATTTTTATTTCATATTTATTTTCTTTTTTATTTTAATATCGCAATTTTTCCTTTTCGTATCTCGCCAGTTCTATCGCGCGTCGTATATATATAAATTCCCGAACTTACTTGCTTGCCATCATTATTAATACCAGTCCACAAAAATTGTCCATAATCTTGCGAATCTCCTGATTCGCACGGACTCGAAAATACCAATCTTCCAGCAATATCATAAATTTTTATTGTCGCGTCATTGGACAAACCGGTAAATCTAATACCATTTCTTATAGTACCTTTATATTCCACAAAATCATATAATGCGTTTCCGCGTTTCCAAGGATTAGGAAATACATTAAATATCGACGAAGCATCTATCGCTGCAGAATTAGTATCGCCATAAGTAATAGCTGGCGAAATAATCGACCGAATAATAAAATACGCTGCATTTTGCGGACCAAACAGCGCTAAATACGGATCGCTAATCGGCACGCCCGCATCTAATATAGGCGCGAAATCCTGCGCTAATTTCGGAGCAGTACTTATGCGCTGAACATAATAATCTTCTTCATAAAATGCACGCGCTTGCTGAGATTGAGTGTATGGATCGCTCGCTATTTTAAATTTTCCGCGATATGTCCCGGATTTTACATCACTCTCGACTAACTCTATTATCAATCGCGTAGCGGGCATTTCACTGCCATTCACATCAATACCTACAACCTCTACTAATGTGGTATCTTTTAATAAATCATTCGCGATATCTCCTTGCGCTTCAACATATATTATTTCGCCGTAACGCATCGGATTTTCTTTATTAACAATTCTATGTCTCGTATAAGATTCATCTTTTAAAGTAATACCATAAATCTGTGTGGGCGAAGAAGTCATTGTAAC
This sequence comes from bacterium, assembly GCA_029551925.1. GTDB lineage: Bacteria > JAGOBX01 > JAGOBX01 > JAGOBX01 > JAGOBX01 > JAKPEO01. The sequence goes on along the minus strand of JAKPEO010000037.1, from coordinate 29,789 downwards.
AAACGCAGTATCAGCGTAGCCGCCTGCTAATGACAATTCTATTCGTCTGTATGGCGGTTTAGACAGTATATCTCCGTCCTTTAATAAATAACTTTGAGTATCTTCATATATCGCTACTGGAATAACTGCTATTAAATAATTTGGAGACGTTTTTATCATTCGCTGGTCAGTATCATTATAATCGCCTAATTGCACATCGCCGCGGTATTTACCAGTATTCAAGCCAGTTTCAATTAATGGAATCTTAATCCATCCCGCAGGCGTATCGCTCGTGATATTTCTATTTGCCCAACTTATCACATAAATATCTACTCTATCAACAATATTAGAATTTGCGTCCTGACCATTTAATTCTACATACAGTTTCTGTCTATTAAAAACAGTATTTTTTGTTTCTTCTAATAAAGTTTTGCTGTAAGAACTATTTTTCAAACCAATAGAACTAATAAAACGCGGAGGCGAGGGCGTCGCTACTTGCGCAAAAGTTGAAAACTTTGTAGGATCCGCATTTGTCCGAACAACAAATGTTTCATTATCTAATACGCCTAATTCATCGAGCGTATCATTAGTTAAATCAGTTATTTTAAATGACCCGCGATATTTTCCTGATGACGGATTATCTTCTACTAATGTAACATAAATTTTCTGACCGCGGCCATTTTCTACATATACATCATCGCCCGTATTATCAATTAACGCCGTGTCGCCCGGATCTGCACTTAATTCAATATATATTGTCGTACCACGCGCAAATTGTCTATATTCATCGCCGATATAATCATAAATCCCGCTGTAATCTTTAGTAATTTTCACGCTGTATATAGTAGTAGGTTTACGTGGTGACGCTACTTGTTTAGTCAAACCAAAATAAGTGTTTGCTTGACCAAATGCTTCAAACAAAATAAATTGACCTGTATCAGCTTTTAAAATTTTACTTTCAACCAAAGTATATTCTTTATCTAATTTCGGAAAAATCGCACCAGATAATCTATAAATTTCGCTATTTACATCTGTTTCAGTTAAGAAAAATTCTAATGTATCGCTATATATTCCGCCAGTTAAATTAGTAATTTTTACAGGCACAGTATCTACTAATATTGGATTACCTCCGCCTTCGCTACCGTAAACCTGAATATAAATATTTTGATTATGCAATAAATTATTTGTATATTCTTCTGTATATGTAGCATTCATTAATTTTAATTCTCTTACTCGCGGAAATCTATTCAGCGCTGATTGAAATAAAATATACGGAGTGTCATCTTGATGTAATGTATCAACATATTTTTTCAATACATCATTCCATGCTCGAACTGTAATAGTATCGCCTTTAAGTATATGTAATTCCTGAGCGCTTTGATTTGTATGCTTAGGCGTATTAATATCCAAGCGCGTAACTAATCTAGGCGTACGCGTTGGATCAATAATATATTCATTTGTTGCCGGACCTGTTTCAAGTAAACGCACTATCAATACAGAATCACCGTATTCTTTATAAAATTCGCCAGTAGGATTATGCCAATCAAAATATTTTGATTCAAATGGCCACACTCTTAAATGCAAATATACCTCATCTTTCAAAGCATCGTTAGACCAAATTTCTAATGATATTTCACCGAATTTTTCAGCTGCTAAATCATACGAATCTTCTGCTTTTATATACAATCTATCAAATGGCGGACTATATGTTCGTTCAGCAGGTATTAATGGATTAATATATTTGGCATCTTCAAATATTCGCACGCGATTTATAATACGAGGCGGAATAGGAAAAGCAATAAATGATGTATCACTTGCTATTATAGTCGAATCAGCTTTAGACGTCGGCGGTTTACGCCCTATCAAAGCAGTATCTTTATTAAATCCATGCCTTATAGTCGGTTCTACTACCAATAAGTGATACGGCGCTTCTGAAAAATTTATACCTATAACCTGCCCATCTTGCGATTGCGGCGCTTGAGTAGTAGCATCATACCCGATTATCGCTTTAACATCATTTTTATTTGTATAAATTCCAGAATTTTTCCCTTCTTCTACCATTCTAATATTTACAACTTTCAATGAATTTCTGCCCTCATTTGCCAAAGTATCAAGCGCATCAGAATTTGCTATATCCCAAATAATATTGCCATTTTCATCTAATGAATAAACCTTTAATACTAAATCAAAAGTATCTTCTAATAAATCAGAAGCTGTCATTGTATCAGCAAATGCACGAACATAAATATATTTCAAATACGGCAGATTATTTTCTAAACTTTGCTGCATTGTCAAATGCGGAGTGCGTAATAATTCTGTATATGTTTGGTCCTTCATAAATTGTATTTCGCGAATATAATCTGGCTGGTCATATTCTATCATTTTAACTTTTGAACGCAATATCGGTTGCGAATCAGCGCCAATTGGTCTGCCCTGCGCATGCCATAGATTAAAATCATTTTCCCAAAATAACAAAATATTATTACCGCGCGAGGTTCCTATTATTTTCCCTAATTCTTCGCTATTAACATTATCTATCCCTATCCCGATCTGCCCGCGATAAATACCAGTATTTTTATCGGTTTCAATTAACGACAAATTCACAAAATTTCCAACAACTAATTTATATGTTTCTATATCTATAATCAATCCAGCGCCAGTATCTGCTTCACCACGATACAAAGTAGCATCGTATAAAATTACGCCTACTGTATCTGCATTTAATGGATTTATATCTGAACCAGTCGCTTGAATATATAACACATCATAAAAATCTTTTTGTTTATAATATGGAAGAATTTCTCCAAACGAACCATCAGTATAGAATTTCAGTTCGTTAATATATATCGGCGAAACAGGAATCGTAACGCGCTTTTCATCAAATACTGAATTATCTTCTTTTACTCTTACTCGTATTGTATCGCCATAATCAACTCGCAAATCATCTATCGTATCATTCGTTAATTTTTTTAAACTAAAAGTTCCTCTAAATATCCCAGCATCTTTCGCAATTTCAGTTAATCTAACATAAATTCTTTTTTCTGATGACGGAGGATTCGGCAGAACGCCAGTATATGCAAAACACTCAATTTCAATTATATCTACTGTATAAGGATTTGAATCATATCCTACAGCTTCAATATATACAACATCATCAAAATTGTATTCGCTCATATAATCTTCAAAATAATCTTGATTTTTAAATCTTATTGATACTATCTGCCCTGATGATGTGCGCTGTTTCAAAACTAATTGCAATTCCAAATTTGTCAAACCATTATAAATAACTCTAATAGTATCATCTTCATCAAAAGCATAAATATACAAATTTGTTTGGTCTGTAAAACTTCTTAAATGAAATTGCCCGCGATATTTGCCAGTGTTTAAGCCAGTCTCATTTAATCGCACTGTTATGGTTTGATTAAATTTATCTATTACGCTGACAAAAACATAATTTTGTGAAAATGCATCATTATCAATTCCATTTAATTCTATATACACAGTAGAATACGGCGGAAATCGCGTATCGCTGCGTATCGCAGAAGTATCTAAACTATATAAAAAATTAAATGATGTAGCAACAATATTCGAATTATTAGTAACTAAATAAATCGTATCATAAATTCTATTATTAATAATTAAATTAATCGTATCGCCTTCTGCCGCTCTTAACGTAAATAATGTATTATTCGTATAATCTCCTAATGTCACAAAATTTAATGTCCGCAAAATTCCAGAACTTATTTCGCGCGCTTGAACAAATACAGAATCCCCATTTACTGTATTTCTAATATAAATAGTGTTTGTATCATTATATTTAATTTCTAAATCTTCTGAAAATAACGAAACATTCAATTTTGTATTTAACGGCAATCTACGGCCGCTTAAAATATCTGTGAATTGTTCATTTTGAAAAAACGCGTCATATATAGTCGTAGGCGAAGATGGAGACACTACATAAATCGTATCAGAAACATTATAATTGCTTAATATACTGATACTGTCATAATAATTCGCTTTTAAATATTTCAAATATTGCGATGTTAGTTCCTTAATCAAAATTTCGGAATTACGATAAATTCCGGAATTTCTTGATGTTTCGGTTAATACAATACTAACAGAATCGCCGGTTCTATTATTTCTAACAAAAACGCTGAAAGTATCAATTAAATTTGAATTGCCGTAATCGCCGCTCGCTTCAATATACAATCTTTCATTAATATCCACTCTTTCATTATCAAGTAATTTTACGGTAAAAGCCGAATTAGTAAAATAAATTTCATACAGCATATTAGGACCGGAAGCATTATTAATCAATATCGTATCGTGCAATACTCCATTAATAACCAACCCGACTGTGTCATTATAATCTGCACGTAATCTCTTTTGAATCTGACTTGTATAATTGTCTATTGTAAAATTTTCGCTTCTAAATTTTCCAGAACTTTTTGATGTTTCAGTTAATATCAGCGCAATAGAATCAACGCTTGAATTTCTTCGTTGAACAATCACAGATAAAGTATCGACATAATACGGTTCTAAATCAGTAGCATTTATTTCTATTGCTAAATTCAATGGTTTATCAAATTTTTGTTGTGAATAACTTTGAGTAAATAATGTATTATAAAATTTTGCATTCCCTAAATTTACCAGTGGAGTAGTCGGCAGCGCAAAATACACAGTGTCAGTCAATCCTTTAGCTTCAAATGTTAATGGCGCGCCGAATGTTTCTGCTACTGTTTTTAATGAACTATCAGTATTATCCGCTATTACAATATCACTATTTCTAAAAATACCGGAATTCAAAGAAGTTTCTAACATTGTAATCGTCATTATCAAAGTGCCATTTAATTTTACATTTACAAGAAAAGTATCCGCTACTAACGGCTGTAAATCAGTTTGCGCTGTAGCTTGCAAATATATTCTATCGCCTTTGACGATTTTATAAAAATCCGGTAAAATCGTTCCATAATTTGCGGTCATCAAAGTAAATGCAGTTAATGCAGCCGGCTCTACAGATGTATTCGGAGATAATAAAAAAGTATCGTAAATAGTATTGCTGATTCTCAAGCCGATTGTTTCGCCATATTCTCCGCGCAATGTCAATGTATTTTGATTTGTTATATCGCCGATTGTAATCAGCGGCGAACGAAATAATCCAGAACTTTTAGCAGTCTCTGTTAAAATCACAATAATACTATCCGCATTAGATGAAGCGCGTTGAACAATTACAGGCAAAGTATCTATATAATACGGCTCTGAATCTTGCGCTACCACCTGTACATAAAAATTCAATGGCTTTTGATATGATTGCGAACTCATTAAATTCGTAAAACCACCATAATAAAATTTTGCATTGTATATCTGCTGTGGAACTTTTGGCACAACAAAATACAAGGTATCTGATTTTCCTTTCGCTTCGAACCATACAGAATCGCCAAATATTTCTTCAATTGTCTTTTGATTAGGATTAGTTAAATTTGTAATCTGTATTTCGCTACTTCGATATATCCCTGTATTTTTACCTGTTTCTAATAATTCAACAGTCATCAATGTCCCGTCGCTATTTTTTACTGTCACTAATAAACTATCTTGCGTTAGCAGTTGAGCATCTTGCTGCGCTGTTGCTTGTAAGTAAACAATATCACCTTGCGTAAATCTAACAGTTTCTGCTATCCTTTCTGTATAAGAACTGTTCATTATATACAATGAATTTAAACTCGCTGGTTCTGTCGGCGTGACAATAGTAAAATTTTTTGTATTCGTAAAACCGCCTAATACAGATACACTTATAGTATGTCCGTAATAAGCACCTAAATAATTATTATCATTATTCGTCAATCCGATATATTTTAACTGAATGTTTTTTAACCCCTCTCTAATAAAGTAATATGTCGAATCTGCACTGGTAGTATCAGATCCGATTTTTCTGTCAAATATTACATCTATATATTCTGAAGTTGTAAGATTGGTCAATCGCACTACGCAAGTGTCAGTTGTCTGCGGATTAAGTAAACTACCGCCTAATTGCGCTGTAATTTTTATATACACAAAATCTTCAAGAGCAAAAGTTGTAACTGTATCTAATTGCTGCGCAGATTTTGGATTTTCTCTAAAAAATTCAATATAATTAATATCAGTCGGTTGAGCAAATATATTTCTAGTAATAAAAATAATAAAAACAAATAACAACCATAACTTTATTTTTACTACTTGCTCTAATAATTTACCAATCATAATAATTTCTCCGAATAACTCTTTTTTTGTTAAATAAATTATTTTTTCTTTAATATTTTTTTTTCTATTAATTTCATATTTTGGATGCTGTTAATATCATTGGGATTAATTGCAATTGCGCGATTTAGTATATCGTATGCTTCGCGTAATTTACCTAATTTATAATAAATACCTGCAAGATTGCATAATGATTTATAGTCATCTGGTTTAATTTCTAATGCCTGTTCAAATTGCTTCATTGCTAATTCATATTCTTCACGGTCTAAATAAATTACGCCAATATTAAAAACCGCGTTTAAATTATTCGGCTCTAATTCCGCTGCTTTTTGAAAATATTGAAGTGCATCTGTTCGCATTCCTTTTAAATACGCTTTACGACCAAGCGATATATAATCTTTTGCTGTATAATTTTCTGCATTTAATTCATTTATAGAAGGTATCTTATTTTCTTGTTTTTCTTTCAATACGTTAGCGGTAGCAACATTATTATTTATGTTTTTTTCGGAATTCTGTAAATTGCTGATTTCAGAATCTAATAAACTATCAAGTTCCTGCAATTCTTGATTCAATTTTTCCTCGAGATTTTCTGTCATTTTATATTTTTCGCCTCCTCGCGTTTATATTAAAAACATAAATTTAATATATTTTATTAAAAAATAAAGATTTAATCAACAAAAAAATTTTCTTTTTTTCATTTTTTCCTAAAAATATTTTTTTATAATTTTATCATCAGTTTCTCATAGTGAAATTAATTTTTTTAATATCTTCGCCTTTTAATTTATATTCTACTGATATTAATGTATCGCTAAATACATTCGCTAAAAAAACAAAATTATCAAATTCCTGGGAAAAATACGATGTATCATTAAAATAACTATGATATTTATAAAGATATGGATTATTAAAAGTATAAATAATCGCAATCGCTTCTGTGGTATCAGAAATAGAATTGTCAAATGTCATTAATTTTAATTGCGCACTGTTCGGTATTTCATAATTAATAGAATGAAGAATATCATCGGATAAATGTTTGATCATTAAATCAGTATCGAGTATCGAATTATTTTTTTTTAATATTGAACCAGATAAATTTATAACATTATTAAAAATATCTGTAAAAAATAATGAGATAATAGAAATAACTATCAAACAAATTATTACTTCTATTAATGTAAAGCCGCTATTTTTATTGATAATAATTCACTCCTGTTAATCTATATTCTCGTTTTTCTATAATACCCTGCCAATTTATCCGACATTCTAATTTCAAAAATTTAGTATCGCCTGCAGTATTCGGATAAACAATTGTCAATCTTGAAAATTCAGGATAATCAGCGATGGAATTATAATCTTCAAAAAAATTATTATAAAATAACGCAGAATCGCTTGACAGCGCTTTCAAAAACTCTATTCTATTGGCCGCTAAATTTAACGCTCTATTTTCATACGAAGCATTTAGATAAACATCCGAACCCAATAATATCATTGAAACTATTGCCCCGAGTGCAATCGTAATAACAAATACAGATATCATCAATTCAAGCAAACTAAATCCTTTTATTTTTTTAAACATCTGTCTAATAAAATTCCTAATATTATTCCATAATCGCTGATAATTATAGAATCAAAATTATAATGTTTCATTACCACTAATAAAATTCTGATGCCTGCAATAATAATATCTCCGCGTTTATCATTCAATCCCGGCAATTCCTCGCGCTTGGATATTTCTAAATTTTCAAGATAATCATATACCTCTAAAATTTGAGATATATGCAATTTTGAATTATGGACTTTTTCAGAATCATATTTTTCTAATTTTTGATATATGGCGGATAAACAAGTAATTGTTCCGCCTACTCCTATAAGAGTATCGCCAATATATTTAACCGGCAAGGCAGTTATTGTCTTTTCCAATTTTTTATCAAGCGCAATAATATTATCTTTCGGCACCGGAAAAATACCAGTATTAAATTCTTCGGTCAATACTACGCATCCGCTCGGAAAACTTATACCGCCGTCATAAAAAATTTTTTTTTCTTGAATTCTGCCAAATGCTAATTCGGTAGACCCGCCGCCTATGTCAATTACGCCGAATCCGCCAAAAAGATTTTTTTTATCTATCGCTTTCAGTGCGCCTATAAATGTCCATTTCGCTTCTTCTTCGCCAGTTATAATTTCAACATCCAAGCCTTCATTTTTTGCGGCAGTCAAAAAATCACCGGCATTACGCGCTATTCGTACCCCTTCGGTTGCAAATATTATTTTTTGTTCAACTCCATAATCGCTAAATATTTTATCGAGTTTTTTGAGTTCAGCGATATTTTCTATTATTTTTTCGTCTAATATATATCCGTTTTTTCTTAAATCTTTACCTATGCGCGTAGTCTTTAAACTGCGATAAACAACATCAAACTTACAATCAAAACCATCGTAATTTTTAATTTTGATTATCATTGACCGCAATGAATTTGTGCCTATATCTATTGCTCCGATATTCATCTTTTGCTCCGCATTCAAATTTTTCCGCGACACAACCGGCATTTGCTTTCCGGACACCATTGACAATACAAACAATCTTTACAGGGATATTTTTTTTTGTTTTTTTCTATTTTTAATTTATTCTGACTGCTCGTTTTTTTACTATTTGCTTTCATTATTTTTTTAGATTATAACAACAGCAAAAATTAAAATCAAAAAAAATAAAAAAATAAAAAATACAAACGAAATCAAATATATTACCGGTGACATCAATAAAATAAAACTTTTAAAATAACCAATATTAAAAACAATTTTCAAATAATGCAATTTTAAAATAATTATCCAGCCGATTAATAAAAGCAAAAAAATATTAAATCCAAGAATATTATAAAATATAATAGCAGGCGCAAAAAAAATCAGCGGAGAATAAGAAAGCGCGAGTGTCTTTAATAATATTTTTAAACGCGCTGACAGCCCAATTATTTTTGAAAAAAATTTTATAATTGCAGTTTCTATTATAACAATAAAAATAAAAAAACATAATGCGCTTATTAAATTTAAAATCAAATAATAAAATGTTATATTTGCATTGACTTCTATATACAATCTGCCTATTGAATAACTTAAAACTGATAAAATCAAACAAAATAATAAACTGCCTGCGCCTATATAATATTCTATTGCCAGCGCATTCTTATTCTTTTTAAAAAGCGAAAAATACAAAGGATAAATTAATTCAGAAAATTTCAACAACATAATAATACGGCAAAATTATAATTTAATAACCAAAATTATATTATCATTAGTTTTTATTTCAAATGATTTTACTTTCAAGTTATAATAATAAAATAATTCTATCAATTGGTTTCTGCTGCTGACATCTATATCGTTTATCTTCAAAATTATATCGCCGGGCTTCACGCCGAATCTTGCTAAAATACTTTCAGGCTTAATATCATTTATCTTTACTCCGCCGCGGTCCAAATAATTGACATTAGAACATTCAAAATCAGTAAATCTAAATAATGAAACAGTATTGTCTATATATCCGCTAACATCTATTTTGTTATTTATTACGATTTTTTGATTTTGTATTAATAATTCAAATAATAAATTTTTAAATTGATTAATGTTATAAATTTTACAGCCGTTGATATTATCTACTATTAAATTCTCGCGAATAATAGCGCCCTTCAATATAATAATCGCATTATTTTCCTGCAATTTTATATCAAATTTCATTATTACCACTGATTCATTATTTTTTTGATGATAGTCAATAATAGTTTTCAAATAATCATTAGTAAAAAATATTCCATTAAAAACTACTCCGACAATTTGATTGTCTATAAATGCCATATATTGTAAATTTTTATCAAAATTTTGTTGTATCAGATAATTTCCAAAATATTTATAATCAAATTCATTTGTTATTTCATTAGAAATCAATGTCTGATAATAGGCAAGATTATTTCTAAAACCAATAATTTCCAGAGGTTTTGCTATCGCTGATTCTTCGATTTTATCTAATTCTTTAAACATAGATTCTTCATAATTTTTAGGGGTTTTATATAGTATCTCTAATATCGCATATCCGCGATATTCATCTTTTACTATTACCTTATAATTTTCTGAGGCGCCAGAAATTTCAATATTTCCAACTATTTTATTAATCCAGTCATTAGGTATTATTAAAAATTTTTTATTTATAACAGGAATATTATAATCGAGCAAAATATCCTTTTCATTTACTAATATTTTTGCAAAATATCTATTTTTAAAATTTTCTACTATCGCTTTTTGATTTATAATTTCAGAAAGTTTCGGAAGTTCTTTATAAACTTCATTTCCCTTAATTTTATCAGTATCACTGTTATTCGATGTTATAAGATTATCATCAAAAATTTTTATTTTTTCCAGTCCGCGTTTTAAATTTAATGCTAATATATTTTTTACTCTGCCTGTATTTACATAATAAATATAGCCTATCAAAAACAATAAAATTACTATAAAAAATGAAATTAATAAATTTAATATTGTCTTCATATTTTCAATTTTCTAAATTCGCTAACAGCAGCGGTATATCCTGCCGGCACGCTGTTATCTGCACATATTCCATTTTTTTTTCTTCTAAATATTTTTTCATTGTATTATACGCTAATTCGTAATTATTATGCTCTGACGATATATGAAATAATCCGATGAATTTTAAATTTGTTTTATCTATGCAGTCAACCAATTTAACTGCATCATTATTTGATAAATGTCCAAATCTGCTTTTTATCCGCTGCTTCACATTTAGCGGCCTATCGCTTTGCATTAAAAGTTTATCGTCATAATTAGATTCTATTATCAAACCATCTACGCCGGATAATTTATCTATTACTAATTGCGTGGCAAAACCAATATCCGTAACTATTCCGATTTTTTTTTCGCAAAATTTCACTATCAATCCTATTGGGTCAACTGCATCGTGCGTAACAGAAAAAGTTTCAAATTCTAAATTTTCAATATTAAAATACTTTTCTATTATTTTTATCTCGCAATTAGTCAATTTATCAAATATTTTAGATAATGTCTGTTCACGAATATAGACAGGTATCGAATATCTACGTGCTAATATTCCAGCGCTGCTGCAATGATCCGAATGTTCATGAGTAATAATTATTCCATTTATTTTTTCAATAGCGCAATTAAGGCTTAACGCATTCAATCTTCGCTCTATTTCTATGCCGCTTAAACCGCAATCTATTAATACGCTCGCTTTTGTATTTTTTATATATAAAGAATTACCGGCGCTGCCGCTGGTTAACGAGCATATACTAAACATTACTTTTTCCTTAAATCAATCATTATTTACGCTTATTGATTTTTTTAAATTCGATGTTATATCTTTTATCTTAACAAAACTTTCAATAAAAACGCTTATAAATTCTGATAATTCATATTCTAATAAATCAGCCAGCATAACATAATCTTTTGTTTCCATAGCATCTAACAAATCTTTTAATAATTTCAAATAATCATTTAGATAATCTTGCATTGATTTTTCTTTTATCATCAATTTATCATATTCGATACTTATCGAACATTGAATCTGATAATAAAAATTTACAATACTTTCCAATATGCCAAAGCGCTCTTTTAAAATATTCATCGCTTCAACTGATTCGCCGACTTGCAATTTTTCAGCAATCAGCGGCAGTTCTGTTTTTACTGTTTCTAATTCTTTATTCGATGCTTCTATTTTTTCTAAAATCTCGTCAAATGATAATAATGTCTTTTTTTTCTTCAATTCTTCAAATAAAAACAAAATCGCCACAATTAAAATATGATTCACCTTTTCTATTTTATCACCTAAAAATAATTCGCGGGCGCGGGCGCCATCAAATATACATTCAATATCGTCTAATTTTTCTTTTAATTGTAGATATTTTTCTTTCCATTCTTCATTATTATCTATTGTCAAAACTTTTGAAATATTCTCAACAGCTTTCAGGCACCAAGAAAAACCGTCTTTCACTTGCATATAAATTTCCAATATTTTATCATCGCTATATGCTGCATTTTCTTCTTTTATCTTTCTAACATAAAATTCCACTCTATCGCTGTAATTCTTTAATTCACCGATGGAATTGATTGTCAAAATTTCTATATGTTCAGATTCAACTTCTATTCTTTTAATATCAGCAATTCCTAAATTATCATGTTTTTGTTTATCGTAATTTTCGTCATTTATATGCGTTTTTAATAATATATGCTTTCGTTGAAGCAACCAATTGCGCAAATCGTCAATAATCGCTTTGCAATTTTCGCTACCGCTCAATTCAAAACTTAATTTTTCTTTGTTGATAATAATATCCATTTTTTCTCCGCCTTTTTTATTTTTTTTTATTTGCAACATTAAGAATGCAATTAACTAATTTATTAGCACTGTGCCACCAGCTCATTTTTTTCATTTCGTTCACTGCAATTTTCGCTTTTGCCAGCGCCGCTGAATAATTATTATAAATTCCGCGCATTGTTTTTTTTAATTCTTCTTTATTTGGCTCAACCCAATAACCTTCTACCTTACTATAATTTTCTTCTTCTTTCAATAATTTTTTTTGATTTTTTTTCAAGAGATAAACAAAAGTATCATTCAAATATTCAGCAGGTGCTGAATAATCTGTGGCAATACACGGTATTCCACAAGCCAAACATTCAAACAATCGCAAGCCAGTCGCTTCGGATTTATATGGAAATACAGCGCAGTGCATATCTCTATAAATTTTCGATAACTGCTGAAAACTGCTAACTGAATTTATTAAATGTATTGTTGCGCGCTCTTCATTATTGTGCGTATATATTTTATGTTTATTGCTAATACAGCCCAATACCTCATTTATCAGCGGCTTAGACATAAACGGATTATCCCACATTCCATAAAGCGCCACCGGCTCATCAGCGCTAAATTCTTCACAAAACGCTTCAATCATTATTTTTTGATTTTTACGAGTATCCCATTTGCCAATTGAAAAGAATTTGAATTTGTTAGTTTCATCAAACTTCAAATTTTCGCGCTGTTTATCCGACGGCTTGAAAATCTCTAAATGCACACCCGGCGGAACAACCGCAGAATTTATATTGTATTTTTTCAAAATCTCTAATTGCCACTGAGACGGTACGCAGACCATATCTAATTGTTTTAATTGATTAATCCAAGAATTAGTCAAAACATCAGTAAAAAAAAAAGTCATTCCTATTTTTTTTCTACCGCAAAATCTTATCATTTGGTCGCCATTAGCAAACATTAAACCAATATCATTAAATGACACTTTTTCCGTGCGTATCAACATCTGCTCTATGGCAGATACTTCATTTTTTTCAATACAAGTTAATTTATAAAACGCAGGTATCAAACATACTTCTAATTGCTTGTTTAATTCGATAGCTAAATTTTTACCGAATACGCCGTATGAAAATCCGCTGACTTCAGTGAAGATATTTATACGCATTAAAATATTTTTATATAAAAATTTTCAATAGAATAAATGCTATTGTTCCCCCTATTACAGGAGTTAATATCCAGCCGACAAAAATTTTGCCTAATGTCCGAAAACTAACTGCGCCGCTGCCGCGAAGTAAGCCAATGCCTAATACAGCGCCGACTATCGCTTGCGATGACGAAACAGGAACCTTTAATCTTGTAAATACCATCAAACTCAACGAATGCGAAAAAACAGTGATCATCGCTGAAAACGGGTCAAGAGCAGTAATACTGCTGCCTACTGTATATATAACTTTTTTGTTGTATGTCAAGGCGCCTAATGCAATTGCTAAACTGCCAATTAACGCAGCAATAAACGCAGGATCCTGCCAAAAATGTTCTACCACTTTCGCTGGATCGCCAAACATTCCGGCATTATAATATGGCGCTGTTGTGACTACCACATTATTTGCGCCTAATTCATATGCGCCATAACAGCCGGCGATTATCAATAGCACTTTATAAATTCTATTCAATCGCGAAAAATTTTTTCTGAAAAAAAAGTGTATTATTTTAGATAAAACTATGAATAATATAATTGAGATAATAGCAGAACCGATGGGATTTAAAACCCAGCATAAAAACATTTTGCTGAATTTGCTCCAATCTACTCCGCCAGTATGCGCGCCTATTGCAATACCCACCATCGCGCCTATCGCAGCTTGCGAAGTAGAAGCAGGTATCGCAGCGTATGTCGCTAATAACACAGTAAATGCCGCGGCAAGTGTAGAAATAAATGCTACGGATTCTTCTTCTGATTTTGTTCTGTTATTTTGTTCTTGCGAATTATTATTCGTTTCTGTTTTATTTTCAGATTGCGTTTGCTGTTGAACTTTGGCTTTTTTAAAATTCAATTCTTCAAATAAATGACGACCGTGTATGCAAGAGCCCAATACTACAAATATTGCAATTAATATTACCGCTGTTTTATATTTAACTGAATTAGTGGCAACAGCTGTGCCGAAAATATTTGCCGAATCATTAGCGCCTACTCCCCAACCCAAAAACAGCCCGCCAAATAATTTCCAACTAAACAACTTAAATATAGTTGACAAACCTGGCATCTATTTTTTCCCTTTTTTCTACAATTTTAAAATTATAAACTTTTTAATTTACTACAATTTTAAAATTTTTCAAGAATTATTTTTTAAAATATTTTGACAAAATATTTTTGTATTCTTCGTTTAAAGTACAATTGAGTTTCTCTACGAATTTTTCATAATCATTCAATAATTTTTTGCCGTAATCAGTTAATTCTGTGCAGCCGCCGCCTTTGCCGCCTATTATTTTTTCAAGGATTTTTTTGTTTGTAGAATTTTCAAGATTATGTATCATTCTCATTGCTTTTGAATACGATAATTCCATATTTTTACAAACTTTATTTATTGATTTTTCTTTTTGGATATTTTTCAATAATTGATATGGACCCGGACCTAATATCGGCTCTTTATTTTCATTGCAAATCGTGATTTTTAATCGCGGTTGCATAATTTTTTATTCTCCAAATAATGTCCAACTTCTCGCTTCATTAATTTTTACATTTGTAAAAGTTCCTACTAATTCGCTGTTTCCTTTAAATATCACTACTTTATTATGTTCGCTGCGGCCTGTCAAATATTTTTTATCTTTCGGGCTGATGTTTTCCACTAATACCTTCAATTCTTTTCCTATATAATTTTTATTGTATTCATCTGAAATTTCTGTTTGTAAATCTAATAATTTTTTATGTCGAGCGATTATAATATTTTGCGGCAACTCGCTATCTTTCAATTTTTCAGCAGCTGTTCCGCTGCGCCGCGAATATTTAAAAATAAAAGCGCTCGAAAATTTTATAGTCTTCAACAATTGAAACGTATCTTCAAAATCTTCTTCGGTTTCGCCGGGAAATCCTACAATTACATCTGTTGTGATGCTTATATCCGGCATCGCACACTTTATTTTTTCTATTAATTTTAAATATTGTTCGGCAGTATATTTTCTATTCATCAAACTTAATATTCGCGTTGAGCCGGATTGGACAGGCAGATGCAAATGCTTGCAAATTTTTTCAGAATTCGCCATTATTTCAATCAATTCATCTGACAAATCTTTTGGATGCGATGTTACAAATCTAATCCAAAAATATTTTGGAATATCATCTATTTGTTTTAATAATTGCGGAAATGTGATTTTTTCTTTCAAATCATTACCATACGAATTTACATTCTGACCGAGCAGCGTTATTTCTTTATAACCACTATCTACTAAATTCCTCGCTTCTGTTAAAATATCTTTTGGCAATCTGCTAATCTCGCGACCGCGAACATTCGGCACTATACAATACGAACAAAAATTATTGCAGCCGCTGATTATAGATATCCAGCCCTGTGTGCTGCTTGTGCGGCTGCGCGGAGTATGCGCGTCTAATTTTCGATATTCACTATTAACCGCAGCTATTCTTTTATTTGAAACGCTGCTGATATCCAAAATAATCTGAACAATATTATGTATATCAGACGGTCCCATAACAAAATCAAGGTGCGGTGCGCGATCTAATAATTTCGAGCCGTGCTCCTGCGCTACGCAGCCGCAAAGCCCTATTATAATATTCGGATTTTTATCTTTATATTTTTTTATTTCGCCTAATCTACCTAATATGCGATTTTCAGCATTCTGACGCACAGCGCAAGTATTGATAATTATCAAATCCGGATTATCTATCAAGTCTTCATAATATTCATATCCGATTGTCCGCAATAATCCGGCAATAACTTCTGAATCGTGTTTGTTCATCTGACAGCCGTATGTCATAATCACTGCTTTTTTCATTTTTCTAATTAATCTCCGTTTTTCTCAAATAATAACTTTTTTACGAATTATATCAACTATAAATTCTGGCGTTATATATTTCTTCAATATATGATACGGATTTATCGAGCCATTAACATTTTTTATTAGTAAATTTATAATATCATAATCTTCGCGGCCAATTAATTTTTTTGAAATTATAAGATTATCCAAATCTAAAATTTTTATTTTTGATTTGTATTCTATTTCCTGTTTGCCTGAAAAATAATCTATAATTTTTTCCGCTGATATTCCGCTATTCTTATTTAAGATTATATTATATTCAAATGCTTTTACAGAATTAATTAATGCCATTTTTTTTTTAGAAATTAATTCCGCGCTTTTGATTATAATATTGCCTTTAAAAAATTCATTTAATTTTTTTATAAACAATAATTCGTCTATTTTTTTGTGAGTAGTGACAGCCATTATTTCATCTACTGCTATTATGCCCAATGCGAGCGCATCAATAAATTCAATTTTTATTTTTTTATTATAGCCCTGAGTATAAGCAAAATCCAATTGTAAATTCGATAAACCGGTAATCAATAATTTTTGCAAATCCAAATGCGAAATGAATTTTATTTTATAACTCTTGATAAATCTTACACGATAATAATATTGCTCAACAGTCTCTGTGCAAAATTTATCTTCATCGGCGATTTTTTTAGTTACCTCTATTTTTTCAATTGTATGAGTATTAGCAATAGGACAAGCAAACGAGCAATTAAAGGTATCGCTGCAATTATGACAAATTTCGCTGCAATCTTCTCGCAGTATTCCTTTTAAATAATTACTGTATTCTTCTATTAAATATTCTTTTTTCACTCCAATATCAACATAATCCCAAGGTAATTTTTCTAAAACTTCTAATTTTCCTGTTAATTTTGAAATCTCTAAATTTTCTTTGTTCAATGCAGCAGTCCAATAATCAAAATTAAAATATTCTTTCCAATCGTCAAATTTTGCGCCGTTATTATAAGCATTCAGAATTACATTATTTATTTGTTCAGCGCCGCGCGAAATCAATGCTTCAACCACAGCGGTTTTATAAGAATGCCACGTGATTTCAATTTTCCGATATTTCAATAAATCGCAAATTTTTTGGATTTTATATTTTATTTCTTGTTCAGACGCGAGCGCAAACCATTGCAGCGCAGTATGCGGTTTGGGCACAAACACTGACAGCGCTAATTTTATCTTCTTGATTTTGCGGGCGCCGTAAAACAACAGATTTTTCGCTATATCAACTATACCCAAAATATCGCTATCTTCTTCTTCTGGCAATCCAATCATAAAATACAATTTTATAGATTGATAGCCGCGATCTACTGCGAATTTCAATGATTTTTCAATATCTTCATCTGTCAAATTTTTATTTATTTTACAGCGCAATTTATGCGAGCCGGCTTCCGGCGCAATTGTCAAACTGCTTTTTTTCGTTTCATTCAAATTAAACGATATTAATTTATCAAGCGTATCTATTCGCAGCGATGGCGCTGATAAAACTATTTTTTTTCTATTGCAAGCCGGCAATATATCATTCAGCAACTCTTCAATATAAACATAATCGCTACTGCTTAATGACGACAGCGTAACATTTCGTATTCCTGTTTTATTGACAAACTCAAATAATTGTTCTTTGATTATTTTAGGAGCAGCATTGCGTTTCGGACGATTAATATAGCCAGCAAGACAGAAGCGACAGCCTCGCGTGCAGCCGCGCATTATTTCTAAATTTATTCTATTATGAACAATATCTATATTCGGTATTAACGGTTGATAGTATTTTAAATATTTTTCATAATCATTTACTATTAATCTTTTAACTTTGAAGGCTGGCGATTTATGCAATTCCGGACAATACACGCCTGTTAATTTTGATATTTCTTCAAGCCGTTTTGCGCGCGATTTATAGTTTTTTAAAATTTCAACTATATCAGTTATTATCTCTTCGCCGTCGCCTATAACAAATGCGTCTATAAATTTTTTTAACGGTTCGGGATTTACAGCGCAAGGTCCGCCGCATATTACTAACGGTTCATCTTCGCGTCTATCGCAATTCAACAAACTTATTTTTGCAAGGTCTAATATATACAAAATATTTGTCGCTGAAATTTCATATTGAAAACTAAAACCTAGAATATCGAATTTTTTCAATTCTTCGCCTGATTCTAAGGATGTCAACGGTATTTGATTTTTTTTCAATAATTCAGCATAATCTGGAAATGGCGCAAATACGCGCTCGCAGACCACACCTTCTATACTATTCAAAATATTATATAATAAAATCAAACCTGTATTGGACATTCCTAATTCATAGCCGTCAGGAAAACATAAGGCGATACGCGCTAATTGTTTTTTGAAATTTTTATGTGTTGAGTTTATTTCATAATTAAAATATCGCGCAGGTTTTACGATGTTTATTAATTGTCCGTATTTTATTAGTTTCATTTTTTCATTTTACTCGATAATTCGAGCGCATCTTGATTTTCAGGATTTTTTGTTAATACTTTATTCAAATAAAATTTTGCATCGTCTAATCTGTTTTGATAAAATAATGTCTCTGCTATCTGAACATTTAAATTTTCATCTGTATCCGCTATTTTTTCAGCTTCACGTAATATTGCTAATGCTTCTTCATAATTATTTTGCGCAGTATAAATTTTAGCTTTTAATCTGTAAAATTTTATTAAATGATGTGGGCTATACAGCGGTAAAGTATTGTCATATATATTTTTATCTGTTATTTTTATTTCTTCGCTTTTGGCTTTATCAATAACTTTTTTTAAATGTATGATTGACGCTTCACACGCGTCTAATGCTTCCTTGTATTTTTTTTTACTGTATAAATACCAAACTATGTTGTATCTTATTACTGGATTAAAACCTGAGATTTTACTATCAGCTTTTTGCAAATATTTCAAACCTTCGTCTATTTGATTAAGCATATAATAACTATTACTTAACGCTAAATAAACCTCCGCTTCTTTTAAGCCCATATCCAATGCTTTATTAAAATAATCTATTGAAGCATTAGCGTAAAATTCGCCTTTTTTATAATAAATCATTCCAATATAATAATAGTCCTTAGCGCTTAATAGTTTTTTAGAAAGCGCTTCGACCTTGCGATAATTTATCAATGACTTTTCATACATATCGTCTATTATCATATTTAATGATCTAATAAAAACACTTTTCAAATCCTGCGATTTTTCCTTAAATTTTTCCTGCAAAAATGCAATATTTTGATAGCCCAATTTTTCTAATTTATAAAGAGTTTTAATATAAAACTTTTCTGGTATATCTTCGCTGCTTTTTAAATACGACAAGAACACATCGTCTTCTTTTGCCAATATATAATACTGTCGTGCAGTATAGAGCAGCGCTTCGATATTCGCCCAGTTTTCTACTAACTTTGCTTCGTAATTTTTTAGTTCTCCGATTTTTTCGCTCGGCTGTTTTTTCGGTGCGCGCTGCGTCAATTGATTAACAAAAAAAAATATAACTATAAAAAAAGACAATAAAATAATTACTAATTTTATAAATCTATTTTTTTTGTTTTGATGGTATTTAACATTTGAATTTATTATCGGCATTTTCCAACTTATTTATAAAAAATTAGCAAAATTATTTTTTACGAATTTTATTGACTATTTGCGCAGCAATTTCCAATGCTGCGCTGCCTGCTTCGCCGGGCACAAGCGGCTGCTTGCCTTTTATAACGCAATCAATGAATGATGCTAATTCAGCTTTCAGCGGCTCTTCCGGATCTATTTTTAAAATTTCAATATTCACCAAATCATTAAATTCTTGAAATTTTCTAATATCAGCATTTTCTTTTTTTGTTACTATTTTTATTGTCTGCGTAGAATAATCAACAGAATAATAAACATTATCTTCAAATATCCGTATTTTACGCGTGCGCTCGATACTTACTCTACTTGCCGTAATATTCGCTACGCAGCCATTAGCAAATATTATACGGGCATTAGCAATATCTTCTTTATCAGTAAAAATCGCTACGCCTTGCGCTTCGAGTTTTTTGACTTTTTCTTTTACTAAACTCAATATTATATCTATATCGTGAATCATCAAATCCAATACCACAGACACATCTGTTCCGCGAATGTTAAACGGCGCTAATCTATCGCATTCTATATATTTTGGATTTTTTATTCTGCTTGATAGTTCCTTTATCGCTGAATTAAAACGCTCGATATGCCCAACTTGTAATATCGCTTTATGTTTTTCCGCTAATTTTAATAATTTCTTCGCCTCTTCAAGCGTCGCTGTTATCGGCTTTTCAACTAATATATGAGCGCCTGCTTTTAATGCGGTAGCGGCTATTTTAAAATGCTCGCGCGTCGGGACTGCAATACTCACTGCTTCCGCTTCTTTTAATAAAGATTCATAACTATCAAATATCCGACATTTACAGCGTTCCGCTACTTTTTGGGCTTGTTCATTATTCAAATCATAAATACCCACTAATTCTGCATTTTCTAATTCTGTATATACTCGCGCATGATGCTGACCTAAATGACCTACGCCTATTACTCCGACTTTTACTTTTTTCATTTTTATTACGCTCCATTATTATTGATTTTTATTTTAATAATACAAAAATTCATTCACTTGTCAATACAAATAAAATTTTTAAATTATCCAAAACGCAGGCAGAATTTATTTTAAAAAATTGTGCGGAATTATAATAATAATTTTTTTAGTTACGCGCTGTATTTTATGATGATATGAAATTTAATATTTATCAGGCAAGATGTCTGACATAGAATTTCTTTAAAAAGCGCGGTTCGCACTTTTTAAAAGCGCGCTCGACACTATAAAATTTTTATTCTACCATCTTCAAATATCTTTTCGCTTTATCATTATTTGGATCTAACTGCAAAATTCTATTCCATTTTTCTTTTGCTTCAGCAAATTTTTCCGCTATGTATAATTGTTTGCCTTGAATAAATAATTGTTCTATCAATTGCCGTTCTTCTGGCGTCAAAGCTTTTGATACTTTTACAGTTGTGGCTATACCGCGTTTACGCATCGCTTCTGTAATTTTTCGGATTTCTTCTTCATCTGCTGGCGTGCGGTTTACCACGCGATTCCAAAATGTAAGCGCTCTTTCATAATCTTCATTTACCGCTAATCTATAAGCCATCATTCTGTTTTGGTCGTCTAATCTTGACAATTGTTCTCTTTCTTTAACTTTGGCAAGTTCAAATTCTATTTGCTGCATAAATGGTTCTTCCCATCTATAATCCTTTAATAAATCTCTACCGCGCTGAATTTCGTATTTTGCAAATTCATAGCGTCTTTCTTTGAAAAATTTTCTTGCGTTTTCTAAATATTGCGTTGCGCGTTCAGCATTGATATCTAATAATTGCCTATTTATATCAAAAGTTTCAGTAAGCGATTCAGTACGTTGTGTAAAATTAACTGACGCTTTTTTCAAACGCTCGTGTAAATTTTTATATTCGTCAAGCGGTGATAAATTTATCAATTTTTCAAGTATATCTATTTTCACAAATATATCTTTTGTAGCGTCAAGAGCGCTTAACAAAAATTCTATTTGTTTTTGTGATAATTCGTCTTTTTTCTTTGCGGATTCTTGTTCGCGTTTTTCAAGTTCTATCATCAATTTCAAACCTTCTTCATAATATTGACTGGTTTCATCGATTTTCTCTATTTGTTTGCGCGCTAAATCAAAAGAATTTTCATTAATCAATCTTGCCGCTTCTTCTAAATAACTTTTATTTTCAGCTTCAGTTTTTTCGCGCATTTCATCGCGTATTCTTTTTAAATTTTGCAATTGTTCAATGCGATATACTACATTATCATATTCATCCACATCACTTTTAGGATGCAAAACTTTTTTTAAATTATTCAATATTACAATTGCGCTGTCGTAATTTTCATCGCGATCAACTAATTTTCTAATATTCTGCATTTCACTGCGATAAATATTCATTCGCAATTTTCTATTATATCCGATATTCCAAGTAACACCCATAGACGAAATATTTTTTTCAGCAAAATAATTAGAGTTTGTTTGATATGCATAATTAATAGCCCAATCCGAATATAATATTTCAAAACCCAAAGATATTTTGCTCGGCTGATAGCCAGAATAAATATTAACTAATTTTATAGGCGAATATTTTATTCCGAGCCGATAATCCATACGCGCATCTACTTTTTCAAATTCAGGAATAATTTTTAGATTTTTTAGAATATTAATATTCGCGGAAGTTTTCAGACGCATCGGTAATTTATCATCGCCAATTGTCCCGCCAATAAAATTAGTAATAGAATGCGATAAAGTTATGTTTGTATTTTTAAATGTATATAAACACGCCAATATTGGAGAAATAGCGGAATATGAAGTATTCGCCACCGCTAAATTTAATTGCCTTAATGACAGACCTACATCAAACATTTTTTTGAAAATTTCAAATTTTCTGGCATATGCAAGAGATAACGCTGAATATGAAACTTTATAGCCATTATTAATTATAAAACCAGCATCATTAGTCTGAACAAATAATTCATCATCGAGAGTTAAAGTATTATAAGCCAATCCGAGCCCGCCATTTAAAAACGGTTGAGAATAATACAAACTATTATATTGCGCTTTTAACGGCAAATCAGATTTAGATAATGAAACATTCGGCGAAAGTAAATTTGATAATAATGACGGATTGTATATTACGCTCACCGGCAATTTGGTATCATGCAAATCAGCATTGCAGAGCCCTAAAAGCGCGGCTGAAATCGGCGCTTCCGCTGACAGATAATCGTCAACATATACATTATCAACAGCATAAGAGCGCTGTCTAAAAAAAATAATAATAAACGCCAGCATCGTTATGATAAAATATTTTTTTAAAACTAATCCTTTCAACATAGCATTATTTTGCTATACCTACTCCTAAAATTTTTTCGATACCGTCCATTATAATTTTTGCATAGTATCCGCCAACCGGCAATTTTGATAAATCAATATTTGTAATATGATTTTCAATCCCCGGTGTTACATTAAATTGATTCTGATATACTATCCGCCCAAACGGATTTATTATTGTCAACGATAATATATTACTTACTTGAGGAACAGCAAGCAAATTTATTTTTTTATTCATTGTCGGATTAGGATAAAATAATATTTGCCCTGAACTATAATTCACGCCAAACAAAGTGTAAATACTAAAATGATTAAGCAGCGCATACGCTAAATTATTCGTGGCATCAACCTGCGTAGGTATTTTTTCCCAAATATTGTTAGCTTCATTCAACCTATAAATAGTAACATATTTTTCTTCAACATCTGTATTATCAATAATCCCGTCATTATTAATATCAGCCCAGCCGAGATATAATATCATCGGTTCATTAAAATTAGCGATAATCTGATCTGCACTATTATATGCTTTTATTTCATAAACATTTCGCGCTATCCCCAATGATTTAACAAATCCACTCTCAGACAGTAATTTATTATCCGCAGCAATAACTTTCGCATTATCATAAGGATTAATTTCCGTTGCTTTTATATAAGCGTCATTTGTTTCTGGATTATAAATTTTTAATCTTACATTATTCAAAGAATCGATAAACATCACTTTGGTATCCGCATCTAAATATCCGCCGAATACAGTAAATATCGCAGGTTTAGATAAATCAGATGATACATATTTATTAATCGTATCGCTGAATGAATTTGTTAATTTTTTCCAAGTATTATCATTTGTATCTAAATAATACAAATCTAAAAATTTTGTTTTTAAAGTCGTATTATCTAAAATACCGTCGTTGTTATTATCAGCATAATTTATTTTTAATAGCAGGGGTATCAAAAACGAATTTATACTATTTCCATTCGTTTCAAAAGCGTTCAAGCGATAAATTTTTCTATATGCGCCTAAATTACGCATATATCCAGCAAAATCTATTTTAGCATCTGCCACTAATACAAGCGCGTCATTAGTCGATAATTCATTGATTACAAAATAAGCATTATTAGACAATGCATTTTGCGGCGTAAAAATTGATAAAAACTCATCATTATTGATTATTGTTTCAGTATCTTTATTTATTAAAACAGTAAAATTATATGTTCGATTTTGCGGAAGTTTTACACTATTAATATCAGTCAAATTTCTGGAAATGAATAATTGATATGATTTGCTCGGCGCTAATGGATAATAAACAGAAATAACATTTGTTGCGCTATTATATAGTAAATTTTCAGGAATTAACCGCTGCCCTTGTGAGTTTAAAAGATAAATATTGTCAGTATTCAATGAGTTTGTATCTAATTGTTTATTCAGATGTATGTCTATTTTATTAGTTGGCATTATAAATTCATTATCTTCTAATATCGGCACTTCTACTAAAAATAGATTTATATCAAATGTTACGATTATCTGGTCAAAATCAGAGACATTGCCTAAATTATCGCGAGCTGTAGCAGTAATCAAATTTGACCCTGCTAACATATTATAGGTGGTTGACCACTGCGTATCCATATAATTATTATTTTCTGCGATTACACCGTTAATATAAACAAAACTTTCTTTTGGCTTGATACCGCTGATTATTATACTTGACGCTGATGTTTTATAGCCATTTGGCGGATATAATATTTTTGGTTTTTCTGGCGCGATCGTATCTAATATTATAACAAACACAGTATCACTTGCATTCCCAGCTAAATCTCGCGAAATTACAGTAAAAGTATTTGCCCCTTCGCTTAAAGATACAGGAAACTGCCATAATGTCCCAAAAATCAAAACCTGTTCTGTATTGCCATTAACAGAAAGCGATGCGCCGCTTTCTAATGTTCCAGAAATTAATTGATACGAATTATTGGTAGGCGAAGTAAAAGTTGCAGTCGGACGCGCAGGCGGTGTCTTATCCACAGTTATAGTAATTGTCGCTGTATTTGAATAATTGCCAAGCGTATCAAAACTTACAACATTATAAGTTGTCTGCCCTTCTGGCTGAATAAATGTTTTAGCAAATGTATCATAACCAAACGAAATGCCGAGCGTAGAGCCGTTAATAGCAATAAAACTGCCTGGCTCACGAATACCGCTAATTACTATTGTCTCGCTGTTGGTCAATGTCCGCGTGGTAGTTATTATCGGCACAGCTGGCGGAACATTATTAAAATACACGACAATATAAGTTTCAGGAGATTCTTTACCGTAAATATTTTTAACTGATACATAAATTGTATTCGCGCCTAATATATTTAGTGGAATAACACGCGTCCAAGTAGTAGAATCAATAATAGTTGCAGAAAGTCCATTAACTAATACAATTGTTGCATCTGTATCTTTTATGCCTCTCACTAAAATATTAGCGGCATTAGTTTCAATGCCATTAGCAGGCATTAAAATAATAGGAGTATCTGGCGACGGCTGATTCGCTAAATTAGTATCAATAGTAATAGCAGAAAATTCATAATAAGCTGGATTATAATTTGAAACATTGCCAGCTATGTCTTTTGCGGCAATACGACAATAATATGTTTTGCCATCTTGAAAATTATTATTTTGCGCAACAATAAAATTTATATTACCTGCGACAGTATCAAAAATTATTAAATTAGCAAAAGAAGTATCATCTGCTATTTGAATAATATAATTAACAATCTGGCTCGAATCAAATGGCGTTTCCCAAGACCATACAAGCGTAGTATCAAATGAATATCTACTTGTCGCAGTAACATATACTGGTTCAGGTCGTGTGCGGTCTATATAGATTTTTTTTGTATAAGTATCTGAATATAATTCGCAATTATTTTCTACTACATATCTTAAAATATTTTCGTATTCATTAGAAATCAACACTGTATTACCGACAGTCCACGATCCACCATTTAAAGAATATAAAGTGCGTTTTATGCCTGATTGTTCGTCTATGCCAGTTATAGTAATAATTCTTGAATCATAGACAGCCACGCTCGGAGCATTATCTGTGGCAGTTGGCAGAGTAACATCATAAATAACAATATGATTTCTCGTAGGGCTCACAGAATTAGCGATACGCCCGAAAATTGTAAAATTATTTATTCCAGGATTTAATGATAAATTAAAACGCCATTTGTCTGTATCAATATTAATCGCTTGATTGCCATTAATGAATACAGACACTTCCGGCACTTTTGTCCCTTCTAATAAAATAGGCGTATAAGATACAGTGGTATCTAATCCGATTTTTAATTGCGGTTCAGGCACTATTACCGCGCCGACTGTTTTTGTTTCATATAATGCAACCGTATTTCCCGCTAAATCCGCAATAAATATACCTGTATAAATGGTATCGTCTACATTCAAAGTGGCAGTGAATAATTTTTGAAAATTAGCGGTTGATTGCCCAACATCCATAAAAGTAAAATTATAATCATCGCGGCGCGGATTATTTACGCCTAATTCAAAACGCAGATAGTCAATACCTATATCTGTATCAGTAGCTATCGCTCTTAACAATATGCCGGTATCAGATGCATCTATCAACAAATTACCATTCGGATCTAATGTCTGAAATGAAACAATAACTGGTTTTGTGTCATCAGTTCCAGTGCGGAACAGCCAAATCTTATTTGCTCCTAAATTTATGCCATTAACATTTTTTATATCAGTAGTTAATTCTAATTTATAAGTCCGATGTATCAAAAATGGTTCAGCCGGCACAATATAAAAACTATATGAATCAGGCGACGGAATAATCGAATAATTTTTTGAAACATTATTATAAGTAAGAATTACAGTTGTATTTGTAATAGTAGAAAAATTAATTTGATTATTTGATGAAACTATCAAACTATCTGGAATATTATTTAAAATTTCATTATTATCCAATTGCTCTGATACAAATTTAAAAGCGAGCGGGTTATAATTTACAACTATAACAGTAGGCGAAGATTTATTGCCCAATGAATCAATAGCATAAGCAATAATAGGATTATTACCGATCGTCAATGGCACGTTAACAGCAAAAGTATCATTCGGCGAAATATTATTATCAGTAATATTATTAATAATCACTCCGACAGCATCTGCCGGCACTGTGCCCGACACAGTTATAGGACTGACAAAAACATCGGCATTATTAAACGGCGACAGAATATTAGGAGCAGCAGGTCCTAATGTATCGCGGACTATATAAAATATCCTGGTTGAGATATTGCCGGCTGCATCTATTGCTCTTATTGTAAATGTATTTGTTTCTTCATTTAATAAACTACAAGTAAAATTCCAGATACCTAATACAGAATTTAACGAAGCTGCAATATTATTGACTGTTAGCAATACAGTCGCAACAGTATCATAAGTTCCGCTGACAATCTGTTCATAGCCAGAATAAGGACTTATATAATTCACTGTCGGCTCTATCGGCGGCACTGTATCGTATATTATTGTATTTGATACTGTTTCCGAAATATTGCCAAAGGTATCTGATGATGTAACTTCTACAATATTAATTTCATTTGTCAAAGAAATGGTATATTGCCATAAAGTATCGCTTATAATAGTAGCTAAATTTCCATTCACCCACACTGTTTCAGCATCGCTTGCTTTTTGTCCTATTATTAATTGCGTATCTTGATTCGTCGGAGAAACAACATTAAATGTCGGCCGCGTCGGCGAAATGTTATCCATATAAATATTGATTGATACAGGATCAGAAGTCACGCCATATTCGTTTTTACTTGTTAGTGTCAATACATTATTTCCGAAATTCAAAATTACTACGCGCGACCAATTATTGCCGCTTATATCTGCTAATGAATTATTAACAAAAATATATTTTTCAGTATCTGTTTTTGTGCCGGTTAAAGTGACAATACTGTTTCGCGTCCATAATGGATGCGAATCAATACTCGGCGGCTCCGGCTTTGACGATTCGCCAATAGCAGTATCTATATATATCCCATCACTTGCAGCACCATAGTCAGAAATATTGCCCACCGCATCTTTTGAACGCACACGGCAATAATATGTCTCGCCATTGATTATTCCGGAATCGCCTGATATTCTAAAAAATAAAGATGCGCTGTTGGTCCAACTTTCAAATATCGGCGTTACAAATAAAGTGGAACTATCAACCTGAACATAATAATTTACTATTGGACTGCTATCTATCGGTAAATCCCAGAAAAATTCTATTATTGTATCAGCGCTAATATTTCCTTCATCATAGACATTAACTGGTTGCGGTTTGGCGGTATCTAATAATACCGGATAAGCGCCATCTAAAATAGCGCTTAAATTACCTACGCCGTCATAACCGCGATATTGAATATAATATAAGCCGTCTGTATCTATTGTAATTGTATTGCCATTAAACCACGCGCCGCTATTTATTCTATATTGTATTGTATCTATACCTGTTAAATTGTCTGTTCCTGTAATAGTTATAATTGTAGGAATTGTCGTATATATCGTATTTTGTATATTATCAGAAAAAACTGGCGGGATATTATCATATACCACAGTAAAATATGAAGTTTCAGAATAAGTCATACCTAAATATGCTCTCGCTGAAATTATATTTGTCTCTGATGTTAATGATAATGTTATTTGCCATTCAGTATCAGAAGTATTTATTGCAGTAAAACTATCATTTATCCTAACATTTGTTCGCGGATTTTTTGTGCCAGTTAATGTAAATAAAGCATTATTAGTTTTATTTTTTAAATTCGGCGAAAACACTGGGGAATCTATAAATAATGTAGATACCACAACAAAACTATAAACATTAGTATAATTTCCTTCTATGTCTTCTGCATAAATTTTATAGTATATCGTATCTCCAACATTTAATAAATTCGGTAATGTAAATATTTTGGTGTATGTATCTG
The DNA here is from genome assembly GCA_029551925.1 of bacterium. Classification (GTDB taxonomy): domain Bacteria; phylum JAGOBX01; class JAGOBX01; order JAGOBX01; family JAGOBX01; genus JAKPEO01. The sequence continues at coordinate 354 of JAKPEO010000037.1, read as the reverse complement.
TATTAACATTCAACCAAAAATATGTCTGGTCAGTATAACTTGTATTATTTATACTAAATGCAAATGATAAAGTTTTTATTATAGAAGTATCACTAACACACGCAGATATTTTAATAGCAGTATCGCTTATATCCATATTCAAATTATGCATATCAGTCAAAGAATAATTTATTATATTCGGGGGAGTCAAATCTTTTACATTTAAAATATTTTTTAGCGACCATTCGCCAATCTGCAAACTATTCTTACCGCGCACACGCCAATAATATCTATCAATATTCATCGGTATATATGAATATTGCGTAGCGGTCGTCTCTACATTTATCAACGGATTCACAAAATTAAAATTTGTAT
>JAKPEO010000027.1 GCA_029551925.1 bacterium | reverse complement strand
TTTTTTCTTTACGGTCTTTGCGTAAATCTTTGCGCGCTTTGCGGTAAATTTTTTTTTAACCGCTTTTATTTAAAAAATCTTGAGTGCTTGGCGTCTTTGCGGTGAGTTTTTTTATCTTAACCCGCGCAAAGATGCCAAGACATTTTTTAGCGCAGCGGCACTGCGACGCTTATTGGTATAGAATATTTTTGACCATTCAAATTTATGTAGGCAATATAAATTCCAATTTCTGCAATCGCACCTGTGTTTTTTTTGCCGTCCCATAAAATTTTGCCGCTACCTGAAACTATGCCGTTATATAAATCTTTTATTAATCGTCCTTGAACATTAAATATTTTTATTTCAAGCGGAGTATTTAACCCGGCAGTATATTCTATTTCCAATGTTTGATTAAGTTTTGGCGCAAATGCGCGATTGATTATTCTCGCATTATAGTTTGACGATGATGGCACGCCGCTTGCAAACATATCAGAAAAATCAATATTACTGCGCGGCATTATGAAATATTCTGAATAATTATTTCTTAAAGCAGAAGTATTATTTTGATATACAATTCCTTTCACCAAAGTTTTTTGATAGGGCATCGCCGTATATGATATACCAGCATTATTGTCAATATAAAGATAAAATTCATTGCCGCTTTCAGATACTCTCCAAATATTATCGCTGCTATATGTATTTAATGAATACGTATCTTCTACTAAAATTTCTACTAATCTGCATTCATACGCTTCTGGATTTGATTTGAATTGCGCGGCATTTATTTTTGTTGCTTGAGTAGTAGGCAAGCCATTATCAATAATAGTTATTATCGGTTCAATAATTTGCGATAAGCCATTAGTCTGCCATAATTTTCCAGTGACTCTGATATAGTCGCCAGTATAAGCAGGAGTGTCAGTCGCCGTATCATGATAAATATTTATCGCTGCATTAGTAGTAGTATCTTCAACAAAAATATTTAATTTTGTATTGTCAAACACGCCAAAGCCAGCAGTAACTAATCCTTGAATAGTAATATATCGTTCTTTTAAATCTAATATTTCGTCATTATTTAAATCAATTTTTGCGTCTGCAATATTTATTACTGTTGTAACTGGCGCTAATAACATATAATATGAAAAATGATTAGTAAAAATTTTTATTTTTTTATTTTGCGCGTCTATAATGAAACTATCATTTCCAAGAAAATGCGAAGCGGCTGGATTTATAGGATTGTAATAATACGGTCTAATTTCGTATTCTTTTGCGCCGATCGGTAGATCTGCTCTATCGTATCTTAATTCAATTTCGAGCATAGTATCAAAAGTATATGAATCAAAGCCGATAACATTGAATTTATATACAGAACCTACTGGTTTATAAGCACTTGGCAGCGTATCAAAATAAAATTCTTCTTTAATAGAAATAATTGTGTCATTAGCCATAGCGTTTGGCGGTATGATAATTTTTAATTGCGGTAGTTCTATTTTTGTCTCATTATTTTTTGATATTTCATAATTGCCGAGTTCTTTATAAAATTTTATATCTGAATAACTGCGCGGTTTTAATTGATAGCCGCCTGAATAAGGCGCAGTTGCGCTTGCGTATTGACTTAATACTCCAACTGCTATAAATTTTATTGTAGGCGTTTGTTTGCCGTCAATGTCAGTGTATGATTCAATTCGTAAATTCAAATCGTTTGATGTTGTGCGGTCATTAACATATACATTTGCTGATGAATTTATCGTGGGGAATGACCCGCTTACTATTTTCAAATTTTCTACTGCTATTAGCATACCTTCATAATATTCAGCATTTTTCAATAATTCATCAATTGTCAATGTTATTGGTTCCGGTAATGAATTATTATTGCTAATCAATTTTAATGTTGCATTTTGAATTTGCATTAATCCGCGAAATACGCCGATTGTGCCGGTTACTCGTATTTTATCACCGATCGCATAATTGAATTCTGAATAATCAAGCGCTATTGCGGCAGAAGTATCTTGTTGAATATATACTTCTCTATTATTTGAGCCAGTAATATGCGTGACTATTCCTTCAATCATTACAGATTTTCCTATTAATAGCGGCGTACCATTATTATCAATTTGGCGAATTTCTCTAATATTAGTCATTGGATATTCAGCAAAAATCGCATAAATTTCAAATGTATCTGATGAAATAATAATTTTTTTCTGCGCGGTATTTATTTGATATAAATTACTGTCAATCAATATAAAAGTATCAGAATTGATATCATATTTGTATAACTTTAAAATATTTTCATCTGCGCCATATGGCAATAATGAAGTATCATAACCGATTATCTGTCTAATATTTTCATTCAAATTACCAATCGAAGAATCAGTTATTATATGATAAACAGGATTTACAATTTTTAGTTCTTGCGTCATTGCGGGCAGCGCGAAAAGCTTTTCGATTTTTATTTGAAATGTCGGCTTGGAAACCGTATTAGCTGGTATATACAATTCATATCCGCCAATAGTTATAGATGTTTCTGTCGCTGTGGTTATTGAATAAATTCCTTGCGATAAAGTAAATTCAAAGTCAGCATAATAGCGCGGTATTAATTGATAGCCAGAAGTATAAGGCGAAGAACCGTCATATTGATTTACTATGCCGATAACATTAAATTCTTTTGTCGGAGTAGGTTTGTCCCAGATATCCGGATTTGTACTTTCTATTCGTAAAGTGAAATTATCCGTGCCATCGTTTATTGTTAGATTCTGCCAATAATTTGGTTGCGTAGGAAATTGACCCGATACTATTTTTACTCGTTCGATTTTTACTAATTGTCCTTCGTATAATTCTCCATTTGCCGAAAGTTCGCTAAGCGTAAGAATAATAGGTTCAGGCTGAACGTTGCCAGTATCAATAATAGTAATTTGCGGATTTTCAAGTTGTAGTAATCCGTAATATTGACTGATAGTGCCTGTTACTCTAACTTTTGCGCCTTCTGGTATATTAGTCGATTGCGTAGATTGATATATCATCACAGCAGCTGTCGTATCTTGAATAAATACTTTATTTTGAGTAGCGTGATATATGCCGCTTGATACTGTCGCAATTCCTTCAACTGTCACTTTTTTATTTAGATGCAGCGCAACACCGCTGTTATTTACTGTTTTAATATTTATAATTGGCACAATTTTTTCTTTAATAAATACGCCGAATAATCCAACATAATTGACATTTATTGTAACTAAATTATTAGTTGTATTTATCGAATAATATTGCGTATCGAGTTTTACATAACTATCGTTATCGGCATTATACCAAAATACAGTTATTTCATTTTCATTAGCGGCGAACGGTAGTTTACTTTCATCATAATAAATTTTTATTTCAACATTTTTTGATAGTAATTTTGTATCATAATTTTCAAAAGTTACGCTGTATAATTTATCAGTTAATTGAAAATGATTTTCCGGTGAATTTGGAAAATTATAAAAATCCATAATTTTTAGATTTAGATAATTAGTGTCTGTTACTATATTCGCAGGTATTATCATTTGAAAACTATCGGCAATTATGGTGGTTTCATTATTTACATTATGCGCGGCAGTGTCATAACCGTAGCCCCAAATTGCGTAAACAAAATCCGGATAATCAATAAAAGGATTGCGATTGCCTTGTATTTTATATATTTCGTTATTGCGATTTATTTCTTTTTCGCTAACCGAGTCTAATGTATGCCATTCGATTAATAATTTTTTTGCCCAATCTTTGATTTTTGAGCCGTCAAACATCGGGGTGTTGTTCCACCCAGTATCTTCGCCTAAATATCTTGCAACTATATAAAAATAAGTGCGCGCTATATCGCCTTTATAAGCATCGATTATTTCAAATACAGAGCCGTCATAACCCGGATATACATTCGGTCCTATTTTTGAGCCGTTAGTAAATGTTTCTGTAGCATTATCAACTTTCCCCATTGGCAGATGTCCGCGTTTATTATTAACATATTTGTCTGTTGGATAGATATGAAATATATCAGAGTATATATCAATATTGTCAAGATTATTAAACCAATTTTGTGAGAATGTGTGTTCGCGATTATATGAATATCCTTCGCCAGGCGCTGGCTGACCTGTGTCTTGGTCAATACCGAGCGTATAATTATAAGCGCCGCCTTCTCCAAATCCGTAATCGGAATAAATGTCCCATACTTTATTTTCAGCGCGAACATCAGTAAAATAATATGCGCGCCATAAACTGTCATAACTTATTTTTTTATGTCCTCTAATAATCTGGTTTAATGATCTTAATAATTCTTCGCCGCGTTTACTTAAAGCAGAATTATAATATTGCGGTAATACATTTGTTTCAAAAACTATATCATCATAACTGCGCAGAACTAATTGATGACCAGAAGTAAAAGGAGAAGATGTGACATATTGACTGACAATACCGACAACCGTAATACTGCAGCCCGGCGTTAATTTGCCAGATATATCCGATACTCCTTCAATGCGCCAAGCAGCGTTGCCAGTGCCGTCATTGATCGTTAAATTTGCATTTATTCCGCTGCTCGGGAAAGAACCGCTTGTAATTTTAGCGTTTGTTATTTTTATTCTTTTACCTTCAAAAATTTCGCCAGTAGTAGCTAATTGATTTGTCGTGATGTCTAATGGCTCTGGCAATGATTGATTAATCGCTAATAATTCAACTTGTGTAAATTCGATTGTAGTTAAGCCGTTATAATTGCCCACAATCCCGCGCACCCTGACTGAATCGCCTTCGGTAAATACATAACTTGTGTCATTTGCTTTGAATAAACATATTCCAGCGGCGCTGTGGTCTTGTATGAATACTTGATTATTAGCGCGGCTGATTCTATTTGTCCCTAATGTGACAATACCTTCAACTATGACTTCATCGCCTAAATAAAGCGGTATGCCGTTGTTATCTACATTTTTTATATCTGCAATTGGCTGTAAAACGGTTTCTTTTGTAATAAAAGTATCAGTATAATCTGTGCTTTCATTACCTGCAATATCAACAGCGCGAATTTTTATATACCAAGTGTCATAAGTTAAATTCATTGTCGGAATATAAGTAGTAGTAGGCGCTGTTTCATAGATATAATTTGTGAAATTTATATTTGTATCAAGATAAATTTTATAATAAGCAATTGTATTATTATCAGTAAATGTATTAAAAGTTATCATCGGTTGCTGGCTATTGTATTTTGTTTTTGTTAGTAATCTATCAGCTGTTAATACAGGAGGAATTTTATCAATGATTATATTTAATATTGTTGTATCCGATTCTTCGTTGTATTCATTTTCTAAAATTAATTCGATTTTTGATGGCGGAGCGTCTGGAATGCCAGTAATATTAAATTGAAATGTATTATTATCTGCAACTGTATTTGAAATATATTCGCTGTTTTGATATAAATATATTTTATAATTGGTTTGCGCAGCGCCTGTTAAAATAAAGTTATTAGAATTTGTATAATAAGTATCAGTATTAGAAATAGGCGCTGTAATAATTGGTTTTGCCGGACGCGGGTCGTAATTTGCGTTCCAAGTAATATCGTCTAATTTTACTTGCGATAGACCTGTTGATTGAATCTCGATTTTAACCGCGCCGTTAATATTTAAGTTTTTGGTATAAGTTTGAACATCGTTAGATGTGGGACTGACCGCTATTGTATCTATTAATTCATTATTAATATATATTTCTAATGTTCTGGCAGTAGTTGCAGTAAAAGCGCGGCTGTATAAAAATGATAAGTAAGAGATACCGTCGTTAAATTGCGGAGATGTGACTTTACGTGTGCCGGAATTGCCAAAGCATATTGCTTTGCCATTTAATGTTTGGTCAGTGCGCGCACCTTCCGCTGTCCACTGTCCACCAACGCCGTTCCAAGTACGCGAAAGATAACTTGAAGAAGAAGAAGACGGCAAATTACTGAAATTTTCAGTGCGAGTCAGTGGCTGATAAACAAAAATGTCTAATTCTGCTGGTAATGATGTTCTGCCTTCTGTATTAATAGCATAAATTTTTATTCTAACAGTATCATTAATAATTAGCGCGGCGCTTGTATCAATTATAAATGACCAAAATGTGTCTGATGCCGCTGGTTTTGAAGAAATTAAGATGTCATTAGAATATAATAAAATTGTATCGCCGGCATCTGCATAGCCCTGTATTTTGACTGCAGGAAATAGCAAAACAAAATTTGGTCTTATAGTAGGTTTGAGTATTGTCGGTTTAGTGGCAGCTGGAGGAGTGATTAGTATTTCGGCGATAAATGCGGCAGAATCGCTTTTTTGATTAAATTTATCAACAGCGGATACGCGAAAATACCAAGTGTCATAAGTTAAATCTGCCGACGGAGTAAATGAATTTGTCGAACTTACGCTGTATTGATAATTTGAAAAATTTGTGCCAGTGTCATAATAAATTTCATAATGTGTGATTGTCGATGAATCGATAAATTGAGCAAACTGTATAGTTGGTCGTAATTCTAAAAATTCAGTATTGCCAGTTACTAATTGACTGCCTATCATTACTGGCGCGGCAGTATCGACAAATATAGTTATTTGCGCAGTATCAGAATATATACCGGTATTATTTGAAGCTGCTATTTTTATTATTGTTGTGTCATTGATTTTTAGTCCTGTGTCAATTCCTATTGTAAATGACCAATTAGTGCTTGTTATATTTGTAATCGTGGATTTTTCTTCGGGTCCTATATATAAATGTATTGTATCACCTGCTGTCGCTGTGCCTGATACTATAATTATCGCGCTGTTTGTATCGTGACTGGTGTCTGTTGCGACTGGAAAAGTTATATTAGGTTTGTTGGGCTGAGCTGGCGCGTCTGTCGGCAGTTCGTTGGAATATTCAATATCGTCAATATACAGCCACGCTGCATTACCTGTGCTGCTTTCAGCAAAAAATGCAAAACCGGATATTTTTTCAGTATTTGCTAATGTCCCGGCTTTTGGCCAGCCGCCATCTGTTGATTTCTTATTATCATCTATCCATAAATCCCAAGTTTGAGCATTAAGATTATAAGTTGTATTATTTCTTTTATAAGAAACTTGCGTATTGCTGTTATTAAAATAAATTTCAACATTTTGATTTGTATCTTTGCTAAATTCGTGATTTGTTATAGATTGATTAGAACCACTGCTTCTTCTGGTAACAGCAGATATATTACCAGAGGTATATGTTATCCAAAATACCGTTAATGAATTATTATATTGAGAAGTATAACCATTGTTGTCTGTTATAATTGTATTTTTACCAACAGCAATTGCAAGATTGCCGTTTCCTGTTGATGTTGTCCTGATTTTAAATTTTAAATATCCTATTTGCGTAGTATCAGCCCAATCATAAATACCGAATTTATTTGTTGATGTTCCAGTTGCTGCATTTAATTGCGCTTCTACTCCGTCGCCTAAATCTGTTCCCGGATTTGTTAAATATAGCCCGCCGCCGCCTGTTCCAATGCGTCCGCGCGTTGTGCCTGATGGCGGAACAGGTAAAAAGGTAGTGCTGGCGCCAGATGTTAGCGCACTATCGGAGCCATCGCCAAAATCATATTGCCAAACCTCAGCAAAAATATTATTAATTCCAAATAAAATTATAATTAAAATTACAAATAGAGATTTTTTTAACATTTTTTATATCTCCTCAATTTTTTATTTATTTGTAATGTCAATATTTTTTAGTTGACATTATTTTTTGTTTTTCTATTAAAATATTTTTATTCAGTTTTTATTCTGCCTTCGATTTCAACTTCTATATTTTTTTTCTGGCGAATGTAATCAATGACCACATCGCGCAGCACATCGTGAGTATTTTCTATATATTGCGCACCTTTGAATACCGCATAGGTTGCGCCTTCTGATTCTATTAAATACGAATTTGTCGCTACCGTATATATTTTATCTTTATCAATCGGCTGACCTTTGACTTTTGCACTTTTCACTTTTTTATAGCGCGGCGCATTGGGATTGAATACCATCTCTACTCCGCCAACTTGTAAAATACCGTGCGTGCCTAATACACTTACTTCTAATGCTTCTGCTAATTCTGCGCCAGTCATTTTTAAAAGCATTACTTCATTATCAAACGGCAATACATTAAAAATATCGCGAAGAGTTATATTGCCTTTTTTGATTTCTGCGCGGATACCGCCGGAATTTTGGAATGCAACATCTACGCCGTAACGATGCATTAACGCATCGCAGATTAAATTTCCTAAGTTTGATTCTAAACTGCTTTTCTGTAAATTGTATTTTGTATAGCCGATTACATCATCAAAACCCTTTTCGTATTTGTCTTTCCAGTATTTTATGCGCTCCAATATTTTCTTATCTGGCGGAAATTGGTCGCTGAATAATGATATTAGTTCATGTTTGAAATTTAAAATTTTTTTAGCGTCCAAATCAATTATCAATGTTAGATTGCCTAATGTGCCGCCTTTGCTAAATGCTTGTGTTATTAATGTATGATTTTCAGGATCATTGTATATTTTGCGCACGCCAGTATGACTGTGTCCGCCGATGATTATATCTATTCCTTTTACTTTACTCGCTAAAATTTTATCTTCTTCAAAACCCAAATGCGATAGAACAATAATTATATCGCATTTTTCTATTATTTTTAGAATATCAACATATTTAGAAACAGCCTGCGCAGAATTAATAAATTTTAAGCCCTTGATATTTTGACCTGATGATAAACGCGGCATATCGTCTGTTATTACTCCGATAATTCCGATTTTTAGATTTTCAATTTGCTGAATTATATACGGCTTGAATATTTCCGGTATTGTATTTGCCGCTTCTTCAAAAATATTGCAGCATAGCAAATTCGCTTTTAATATTTTTGCTAAATTTTTGAGATTATCAAAGCCCATATCAAAATCGTGGTTGCCCGGACATACCGCTGTATAACCGAGTTCATTAAAAATATCAATTACTGCCTCGCCCTTTGAAAGATTGCTTAACGGCGTGCCTTGAAAAAAATCGCCGGCGTCTAATAATAAATAAGTGTCTGAGCCGATTAATGTTTTGTAATTATTTAATATTGTTTTGATTGATGCTAAATTGCCGGTTTTTGGCGGAAATTCAGGATTTAGATAATATGCAAATGATGCGTCAATTGCTCCGTGTATATCATTAGTATATAGCAGCGCAAGCGATAATGACCGATTAGCGGCATTTGCATTTTGAACAATAAAAAATAAAATGAAAATTAATAAAAATAATTTTTTAATAATTTTTAGCGTTTTCATAATTTATAATCCATTCCTATTGAAAATTTAATATCTTTATTATTTGAATAATCATTGCCGTAAATTTGCGAGCGTGTACCATCCGCTTGTAATGTAAACGGATAATCTTCAATGTATTTAAATTGCGCTATTGTAATATTTGAAAATATATTTAGTTTAGCGGACGCTTTGATATTTGTTCCAATATTTAATCCAATTTTTTTGTCTGAGGTCTTATAATATGACGGTTCGTAAAATAATGTCAGATTATTAGTGAGTTTATTGGATGTTTTAAATGTTAATCCCGCCGCTGCGCTAATAGTATTTTTTAAATTTTGTGGCGCGCTCGATATTTGAAACCCTTCATTATCTTTTAAATTTTGCCAATTTGTATAAATGATATTGAATATTAATTTTGTAAAATGTTCTGATGGCATTATTAAAATTGCTGTGATTCCTAATTCCGCAGGCATTGTTATTTTTTTTGTAGAAATGCTAACTGAATTGCCGGTAGTATTGTCAGAAATATAATAGTCGCCGCTGAATCGCGTAGGAAATTGATATGATAATATGTATTTATTTTTTTTGTTTTGGCTTTCAAAATTAATTGAACATTTTGATGATATCCCGTCGCCGTCAAAATATCCGCATAATTTATAATCGTCAAAACTCGCAGATTGAAAATCTTCAAACATTAAAATTTTATTTTCAAATTTTTTGTATGATACCAACGGTTGAATTTTAAAATTGTATTTTGTAGATAAATTAAATGTGAAGGTATAGAATAAATTTAATGAATATATGTCGCCGTCGCTTTGTCTGGCGTTAGTTTTTAATAGATTATTATTTAAATCAAATATTTTTTCTGTAAAGGAATAATCGCAATCCTGTTCTTTTTCATAACTTACACCAAATTTGTTATATTGCGCTAAAATATGATTTAGCGAAAAATAATTGTTTTTTTGAGAGGCATAGACATTTCTACCAGACCAATCATTGTAATTATTGTAAAAATCGCGGCTGCGTTCTTCGTTAGTTAACGAATAATCAAAGCCGATACTTATAAAATTATGATTTTCTAAAATATAGATAGATTGCATTATTCCATTATTTAGATTTTTATTCATATTCACGCGTTCGCCGTAATAGAAATTTTTAAATGATTTTGCGTGCAATATTTGCGTTACTGCAAAAGTCAAAATTAAAACTATTAAAATATTTTTTTTCATTGTTTTTGACCGCCCTTGTTAACTTTTTAAAAACGCCAGTTTATATATGTTTTAATAATTGTATTATTGTCTGCATAATCTAATATTCGTATCTGTCCGCCGTCAATGTATTTATATGTGTATCTTGTTGATAGTTCGTTATCAGTAAATTTTTGTTTAAAGAAAAATTTTAGTTGGAGATTGTCAGATAAATAATTTGTCATAGCAAGATAATATTTAAAACCATTACCATCCATAAAATCTATTTTATCGTCATCTATATTCCACATAGACATACCGTCGGTTTTCCATAATCCGATACCTGTTTTCATTGAAAATTTACTGCTGAATTTATAATCAAAATCAACACTGTATAAATTGCCGTCTGTCTTGCCGCCCGTTATATTTTCATTTTTTGCGTATTTATATTCGATATTTAAGTCAGATACTTCTGTTAATCTATTTATAAATCTAATTGTTGATTCATTTGTTGTTGATTTTGTCTCGTGATTTTTGTTTTTACGCTGTAATTTATGTTTTAATCTAAAAGCAAAATTTAGAAACGGCTGTATCTCGATTTCGCCCTGCATTCTGTCATTATTTACGCGCGGCGCTGAATTTGTTGATGATACATATCTATAATAATCCCAGTTGTCATAATACATTTGAGTAATTCTAAAAAATCTGCTGAATCTTATTTGCTGCGCTTGTAAATAATACCCGCATTCTGATTTCATTGTCTGTGAATTTGATAAATTATAATAATCTGTTATATTATCGCCGTTTAGATCTATCATTCGGTATTTGTAATCATAACTTAAAATTGTAGCGTCGAATCTGCCGTATCCTTCGCCGAATCCGCGGGCATAAGGATTGTCGTATGAAGTATTATAATTACGCCATAAAATTAAATAATTGCCATTGTTAGAATCATAACGTCCGCCTAAATTATGTGCGGACCCGCCGCGCGCTAAATGCGCTATTTCGCCGAATAATCCAAACCGCCGCCAGATTAGTTGAAAATCAGCATTTTGTATGATACGCGTCTTGCCGCGAAATAATTTTAAATAATCAGGGTCCGGCACCATTGTGTTATTCGGAAATAATGTGATTGTATCTGGTCTGAATTCTTTGTCGTATTCCATTCTATAACCGCCAATCGCTATATGCGAGCCTTCTAAACCGTCGATAGGCAATTGATATTTTAAATATCCGCCGACTACATCTTCGCGGAAATTATTATAATAATTTTTATCGCGAGTGTTTGAATAATAATAATAATTTACAGAGCCATCAGCGTTTAATATTCCATCTTTTTTGTCCGATGAATAATAAGTGTAAATTGTAAAATTATTATATTTTTTTTGTAATGCTAATCCGTGAAAACTAAATAATTCCGTGGTAGTTAAATCTGAAAATAGCCCGTTTATTCTGCGCAATTGTCGCGTAGAGAACAGCGAGTCTTCTTTGTATTCTGTTTCCATACCGTCAGTTGTATCTAACGCTAATCCCCAGCCTTGACTGATTTTGAAATGACCTAATATGATTTTGTCTAAATTAAAAATATTTTTTAATTCTATTGAGTATTTTAATAAACTGTCGTCTAATCGTTCAGATCTATCTTTTTCGTTTAATATACCAAATTGATAATTTTTATAATTAATTCGTAATCTATGCATTAATCTATAACTCGGTTCGTCAACTGTATCAATCAAAAATTTTTGCTTGTAAATAAATGACGGTTTAGTATATTCAGCGCGTATTTGGTCGCTGAATGTTATATAATTTTTTAGTGTGCGATAACCAAAACTCGATAAATCGCGCGCACCTGATAATTGCCGCATTGATTTTATTTCGCCATTTTTTTTGATATGTCGTAAAACAGCAGCTATATCCTGAGGCGGTAAATTCGGGATCATCGCTAAATCGTTAAAATCCGCTTTATTAATATTCAGCGGATTTACCGCTAAATCTTCTAAATAATCTACTATATTTATTGGCAAATTTTCTTCGTCTATCAAATTTTTGATTGTTTGCATAACATTATAAGAATATTCAGCGGCATCAGTTTTTTTAGGATATATTGTAATTTTATCTTTTAGTTCGTTTATTAATTTAGCGTCAATATTTGGTATTGCCGATAATTCATAAATATTTTGCAGACCGCCTTTTTCTAAAATAAAATTGTAAATTTCTTCGCTTTGTTTGGTTGTAAATATTTTGAGCGCTTGAATTTCTTTTAATGTGGCGTTATTTATATCTAATTTTGTTTGCGCAGAAATATTCAGCGCTTGAAAAATTAAAATTAAAAATGAAATAAAAATATAAATTTTTTTCATAGTTTTTGTCCCTATTATTTTCCAAATTTATAATTTAAACTAAATTGTTTTGTATCTTCTAATTGCGGATGAGCAAACATTGCAAAACCGAAATCAAATTGTTTATAATTTATACCGATACCGTAAAAGTTTCGTTTCGGGTCATTATTATAACCATAGCGCAGCGCTAATATTCGCAATAATTTTAGTTCTAATCCGGTGCGTATTTGCATTGTTAAATCATTTTCTTTTGTAGCATCAACTGATATTGTTAATAGATTATCAGAATATGCTAAGCCGGCGGTAATTGCGCGATTTAATCTGTCTTTTATTTCGCGACCTATTTGCGGATTATTTATATTTTTTGCCATTGCGCCGAAATAGAGATTCTCATATATTCGCGAAATACAGCCGATATCTAAGCCGATAGTATTATCATTGCCAAAATTATTTATTTCAATTTTATATAATTTTAGGGCTGCGCCTAATGTCAGAAAACGATTTATTTTTTGAGCGTAGCCGAGTTTATAATTAGATTCTTTGTGTTCGCTGTAACCAACATCTTCATACATTAAGGCCGCGGCGCTGTTTTGATTTATACCATAGCCGATCGCCAAAGCATTATGTTTTAAATCATCGATTGAATATAAGCGTTTGGTGGAAGTGAAAATATTAAATTGTTTAATGCCAGCTAACCCGGCAGGATTATAACCTATTGTTTCAATGTCTTCGGCGATGGCAGTGTAGGCGCCGCCAAGTCCGACAGCGCGGCACCCGACAAATAGCAATTCATCAGATGAATATAATTTAGGAATGTAAAAAAATAAAATAAATAAAATGATTGGAAGGATATTTTGTTTTTTCATTTTTTGAATACCTTTTTTATATAATTTTTTTTACAAGGTATGTGCGAATATGCGCACATTCGCACATTCGCGCATTCCTTGATATAATTTTTTATTTTCAAATATCAAATATTTTGTCAATATTCTTCGTATTCAAAAAACCAAGAGGTTGCCGGTTCTTTACGCCAAGCATTAGAAGTTAAGCATAGCTTACTTTTATTAATGTCGATACCGATATCAATTATATCATATCTTTTTAAAATAGTCCAATTTTTATTATCTTCGCTTACTGCAAAATTCAATCTGTTGCCATAACGCTCAATAGCAAAAAATAACGGCGCGAATTTTAATTTGAAATAATCACTCGTAATTTTTCCGTTTTTTGTATAATTTATACTTATTGTTTTGCCTTCGTTCGCGCTGCTGAATGTCAGCCAATTAACTGAATTATTAATAAGCGCTATTGCGCCGTCAGTGTTTCTTGATGCCGAACCAATCATTTTAATAACGCTGACCCATTTATCTTCATTAGGAGGCAATGTCACCAATGCCGGACAAGTTAAATTATTTGAATATATCTGTTCACCGGCATTAGCGCTGATTACTAAAGCATTATCAGAATTGTCAAATTGCGATTCATCACCGAATTTTTTCCATTTTTTTGATTTTATTAATGCTTCATAATTTTCAAAATTTATCGAATATTTTGGTTTTAAATTTTTTAGCGGTTCTTCGACAATGTCATAAATAGAGGTTTTATCAACTGTTACATTCCATTTGCTTCCGTCTGATTCTAAAATTACAAAGCCGTCTAAATCTGTGCGGTAGAGTTTGATATGATTTTTCTCTAATAATTCTAATACTTCTTTATGCGGATGCTTGTATCTGTTAGATACTCCGCAAGAAATTACAGCAATATTAGGTTTGACATAATCTAAAAAAAATTGGTCTGTCGCTGTGCGACTGCCGTGATGTCCGGTTTTTAATATGTCTGACTTGATTTTTTTGCCGAATGTTTTTATCATTACTTCATTAGCAGTATGTTCAGCGTCGCCTGTTAATAATATAGATGTGTTTTTATATATAAATTTACATACTATTGAATTATCATTGATATTTTTGTAATTCGGTTTGTCAGGATGTAATATCTCTATTTTTAAATTATTGTCTATATTTATTGTATTTCCTGCTACCGCTAAATTATAACTTATATTTTGCGCCTTGATTTCATACAATATTTTTTTGTATGTTGACGAAGTATGCGGATAGCCGGAATCATAAAATTTCTTTACTCTAAAATTTTTGAGTATATCAAGCGCTCCGCCAATATGGTCATGATGCGGATGTGTTATAAAAAATATTTCTATTTCTTTTACGCCTAATCTATTCAAATAAGCTAAAATATTTTGGGAATTTGCGCCTGCGTCGATTAAATAATATTTTTTGTTAGGCGAGCGTATTAAAATAGCGTCGCCTTGACCTACATCCATTACAACAGTATAGAAAAAATTATCTTTGAATAAATTTGCAATATTATTTTGCAATTGGAATATTTCAGGACGATCGACTATATTGATAGTTGCAGGATTTTCAAATAGTTTTTGAAAATCTATTTCGTTTTCTGGAGATTGTGTTTTTTTTATGCCTTCCGAAGATTCGATAAATTCATTTTGCAAAATTTGTTCTTGCGGCGGCTGTATGTAATTTTTGTATAACGAATAAATTATAAACAGCCATAAAATGATTAATATACCAAATAATGAATATTTATATGTTTTAGATTCCGCTCTAAATTTTAAAAATTTTGTTAGTTTTGTTTCTCTATCTTTTGGCTTTATTTCTGCGGCAATTTCTTTTATAACATCAGTAAATAATTTAGTTGTTTTTGCAATCCTATAATTTTGCCAATTCAAATGTTTTACGCTCATTTCTTCAGTGATTATGCGTTCTTTGATTAGGCGCTCTAATTCCGGTTTTGAATACGGACCATGTTCGGTATTTTCTAAATCTTTATAAAACCAATCTTTGATAACCGGACCTTCTGGATGCTCGAAATAATCTGATAATTCCGCAATACTTATTGCTTTTACCCATTTATCGCTGTCTGATTTTCGCGTTAATGTATTTGGAGTAATAAATTCTTTTAATTGTTCTATTGAATATGGACCATATTCTTTTTTATTAATTAATACATAATATGCGCTGCCGGGTATTGCGTTTTCTTCGCTGTATCTTTTTTCTTGTAAATGTTTTTCTAATACTTCTTTGAATTCATTAACATCAGCGGCAGTATGCCAAACCTCTTCGCCTTCGCGGCATACTAATGTTTGCGGAGTAATGAAACTAATTGTTTCTTCGGGGGTATACGGTCCATATACCGCGTTTTCGTATAAAATATAAAATTTATTGTTTTCCGTGTCCATATAATAATTCCATTAAAAAAAATTATTCATTATGCGGCAGTTCGTAAACGCTGCCGCCGATAAATTCGCGTAATGGCGAATCATTAGGGACTATTGATAAATCTTCTATTGGCGCGACAGTTTCTAATAATGAAATTAATCTTATTGCTCTAATGTAAGGATCTAATCTGCCTTGTATCCTTAATTTTTCAATGAATTTTTTGTCTGGAAAAATTTTTGATACAGCTGATTTTAATGCTGGCAATTCATAAGGCAATCCTGAATTTATGATTGCATCCGCTGAAAAAATATAGGGTATTATATGTTTTAATTCGCCTTTACGCACATAATTCCAATGCGCTAATGTCTCGCGCGGAGAATATCCGCGAAATTTATAATCGCGCGCCATTCTTTTTAATAATCGAATATCAGTCCACTGAGTATATACCCCGTCAGTATTTCTCAATACATTCATTGATTCAAGATATATTTTAAATTTATTGCGCAAAGGCACTGAACCGGTGATTGATTTATATAAGCCGTGCAGACAATCTACTAATAATATTTCATCTTTTTCTAATATGAATTCTGTGTAGCCGACGCGGCGCTCTAATTTAAAGTTGAATTTCGGTTTGCGGATAGGTTTGCCTTGCGTTAATTTATCAAAATGCTCGTTTAACAGCGCTATATCAAGCGCTTCTGGCATCTCAAAATCAAAATCGCCAAATTCGTCTTTCGGCTGCTCTTCAATATTTTTATAGTAATCGTCAACATTCAATTGCTTTAATTTTAGTCCGTGTTTTGCTAATTCTTTTTTTATTATTGTAGTTGTCGTGGTTTTATTCGAACTTGACGGGCCAGCGATAATTATAATTTTTATAAAATCTATCCTGTCTAATATTTTATTTATTACCGCTAATATGTCATTTTTAAAGCGCTCTTCTGATAAGAAAATTAAATCTTCTAACTTTTTGCCGTCTTTACCAAATACCCAATTATTTAATGAAAAAATATTTTCACAATCGTGTTTGATATTCCATTCATTTGTTTTGCGCCAAATATCGTAAGGTATGCCGTTGTTAGTAAATTGATTTTCTGAAATTTCGCCGGTATTTACTTTTAATCTGCCTTCACGAAATAACATAAAACTTTCAGCTAATTTTATCTCGCCGATATTTTTTAATTCTTTTTCTACTATATCCATTATAAATTCAGTAGTAGGATATAAATGATAATCAGTTAATTCGCTTTGATGGAGTTCACTTGTTTTTTTTATAATTATACTTGCGATTTCTTCTATATGGTCGGCATTTAATTTTAAATGTTCGATATATTTTTGTTTGGCTGATTTTTTTATGTAGTCCGCACAGAAATTATTTATGTTTATTTCTGTATTAGGAATATTTGTTATTAGTTCTTTGTAATTTTCTAATAAAATAACAGCGAGCCGCTCGGTCATCAGTGCATTAGATAACCGCCGCGCTCGCTCCTTGCTTTCAAAACTCAAATATTTCGCTGAAAAATCAGTGAATATATGTTTAAATGAATAAAAATCATTATATATTCGCTCACTTATTTTTTCAGCGTAATGTTTAGCGCGGGTTTCAGCGGTCAAACGCGGAATATCTTCGACATCTAATATTGCGTTTGTTAAAGCAGTAGCAATTTTGGAAATATCAAAATTTACTATCTGCTTTTTACTATTTATAACTTTTAATATTGCATTTGGTATTCCCACGCTGCACCGTGTTTTTTGTTTACGCTGTTTTTTCAGCAGATTTAGACATTTCCGAAATATTTGTTTCTGACGCTACTTTTGTAGTTTCTGATTTTTTTTCGGATCTGCCGCTGTCTTTCTTTTTTGAATCTGTTATATAAAAACCAGAACCCTTGAATAATATTCCACAGCCCCCGTTAATTAATCGTTGAACTTTGCCAGAGCATTTCGGACACTTTTCAAGAGGATTTTCGGTTATTAGTTGAAATTCTTCAAATACATAATTACAATTTGAACATTCGTATTCGTATGTCGGCATATATAAATCAACCTCCTTTATTTATTTTATCAATCGCGATTATTGCCGCCGCCAATTAATCCAGTGCGTAGCGCAAAATATAATAATTGAGCTATTGATGCTATCGCCGCAGCTAAATATGTGAATGCTGCGCTGTTTAATACAGCCGCTACTGCTTTACGCTCGTCTGAACTTTGAATTATATTATATTTGAATAACAATTCTTTTGCGCGATTGCTCGCGTCTAATTCTAATGGTAATGTGATAATTTGAAAAATTACCACTACTGTGAAAAATATTACGCCTAATTGCGCTAATCCTAAGGCGCCAATTAACATACCTATCATTATCATAAATATCGCGGCATTACTGATAATAGCCGCAGGTCGCGCAAGCATTAACCATAATTTCATTAATGCAATCGCTTTGTAATGCTGTATTGTATGACCTGCCTCGTGCGCCGCTACGCCAATCGCCGCTAATGAAGTTGAATCATATACTCCGTCAGATAATCGCAAAGTTTTATCTGTCGGAGAATAATGGTCTGATAGCATTCCACTAACTCGTTCAATACGCACATCATAAATGCCGTTGTTTCGCAATATTTCACTAGCCACATCTGCGCCAGTTAATCCGCGATAATTCGGATATTGAGAATATTTTGAAAAAGTTGTCTTTACTTTTATTTGTGCATAAATCGCTATTAATGTTACAGGTAACATTATCATCAAATACAATGGGTCAAAAAACATTTATTCATTCACCTCCCGACTTCCTTATTACGAAATTTAATTTATTAAAATTTCAATGTATTTATTTTAGATTGATGATTTTTTAAATATATTTTAAATTATTTTGCTGCATTTGTCAAGAAAAAAAATCATTTTTCATTGTTAGTGCATTGTTAGTGTCATACTTGCACAAATGCACAAATGTTTTTAGGATTGTTAGTGTCAGGATTGTTAGTGTCATACTTGCACAAATGCACAAATGTTTTTATATTGTTTCCATTATAAATTATTAATAGCAAAATCAATTATCATTTAAACAAAATATACAACATTACAAATTTTTAGTCAATTCTTTTTTGCATATTGCCGGCAATAGGCAAAAAA
>JAKPEO010000016.1 GCA_029551925.1 bacterium | reverse complement strand
TAAGTTTGCAAGGATGCGCTATGCAATGCTGACACGCTTCTGTAATATAATATCTTTTTTGAGGACATTGATGGCAGGAATTCTGCATAACTGACAAAAACTCAACATTAGCGCTGGTATTTAATGCCGTATCAATGCAAGTATTCCAACTTTTATTACTAAATTCATTAAGATTCAACCCTAACAGATGTTTTATTCTATCGCGCGTAATTGCTCTATCGTGATGTATGCAGCAACTGTATGATTTTGATTTATCCGGCGAAATTATATTCGGTATTTCACGAATTTTTTGATATTCATTATTTAACAATGCTTCACATAAAAGCGTCAATACTTTTCGTTTAATGATTGTAATTTCTGTTAAGTAAAACATATATTAAGTAGCGGTTATACAATTTAAAATCTTATCGATATTTGCATTTTCTATAATTTTTCCATTAAATTCAGCATAAGGCGGCTGCGCTGATTTTGATTGACAAGAATTAATGCAAGTAGTAAGTTCAATTTTTACATCATACAATCTTTGCGCATCCATTTCATTAAGTTTATCTACTAATTCATAACTGCCTAATAAATGACAGCAAGTTCCTACGCAAATTTTCAAAATTTTCATTTATTTTTTTTAATGTAGAATTTAATTTTTGCATAATACATATAGCAGACTAAAAAGTCAAGACAAAAAAATCAAACGATTTTTTGTTTGTTAAAAATATTGATTTTTTTTGACAATTTTCTTTTTAATTTTGATATTAGTATTGTCAGCCGATAGGGAAATTATCGGCTGACTTTGGGAAAAGGGTATTGTTTTTTTTTGCGCGGAGATAGACGGGCGTCTATTCCGCGCAATTTAGGGAAAAAGGAATTTAAAAAAAATTAATTTATTTTTTAATGTTATTTTTCAAAGTTTCTAAAATATTTATTATTCAATTTATCAATTTTTTTTACTTTCAATTTTACAATCAATTAAGTTATTAAAATCAAAAATTCAACTTTCTAAATTTACAAATCAATTCGCAATTATTTTTAGTTATCTATACAAGCCCATAATTTGACGATATATTGATTCGCCTATACCTAAATTCGTATTTTTTACTATGCTTTCAGCATATTGTTCGTTCAGCATATCTCTAAACATTTCTTCTGCTTGGCCGCCGTGAATAAAATCAGTTTTATTAATTGTTTTATACATTTGATTAACCATAATTTTTACTAA
The DNA here is from genome assembly GCA_029551925.1 of bacterium. GTDB lineage: Bacteria > JAGOBX01 > JAGOBX01 > JAGOBX01 > JAGOBX01 > JAKPEO01. The sequence continues at coordinate 30,368 of JAKPEO010000016.1, read as the reverse complement.
TTCCGCTTCCATATTCATACATTGTTCGCGCAACGCTTGCATTTTTTGCTGTTCTGTGCGTTGATACGATTGTCTTACATTCATAAATTGCGTTTTAAAATCTTGCTGTTTTTCGAGCGCCAACGGTTTATTAGATTCTTCTAATTTCAGTTGTTCCGGCGCTTTATTCAGCGGTTTATATGGCGATGTTAATTTTAACATTTTTGTTTCCATTAATTACCTCAAATTACATTAATTCCAAATCAGCATATAATGCACCTGCTTCTTTTAATGCCTGAATTATCGCAATAACATCGCGTGGTGTTGCGCCTATTGAATTTAAGGCTTTTACTACATCGCCGATATTTGAACCCTCTTTTAACATCATTACTCTGCCGCCCATTTCTGTAACACTAATATCTGATTGCTGCGATACTACTGTTTTTCCGTCGCTCAGCGGTTCTGGCTGCGATACTTGCGCGCTCGAACTAATTACTACGCTTAAATTGCCGTGAGCAACAGCCGCTCTTGCTAATTTGACATTTTCGCCGATTACTATTGTGCCAGTGCGAGTATTCACTATAAGTTTGCTTTTTGCCGGCGGTGTAATTGTTATTTTTTCTAAATGCGCTAATAATGCTACTGGATTCAATTGATATTCAGTCGGCACATTAATTTCAATTGCGCCTGCATCTTTTGGTATTGCAATTTTATTATTAGCCCATAAATTAATCGCTTCCGCTATTTTTGCCGCTGTATAAAAATCAGGATTATTCAACATTAATTCTACTTTATTATCTTTTACAAATTCGGTTTCGATATCTCTTTCAATAATAGCGCCATTGATTACTCTGCCGACTGTAGGATGATTTTTAGTAACAGCAGAGCCGCCAGATTTAACATTAAACCCGCCAATTGATACTTGACCTTGCGCTACCGCATAAACTTTACCATCTGCGCCAAATAACGGAGTCTGTAATAATTCGCCGCCTTGTAAATTATCAGCATCGCCAATTGATGAAACTACAGCATCGTATTTTTGACCTTCTCTTGCAAACGGCGGAAGTTTCATTGTAACCATTACAGCTGCGATATTATCAACTTTCACGTCTTTTATGTTCACATTAACTCCGTAATTTTTCAAAAGATTCACGATTGATTGAATTGTAAATAATGATTTATTGCTGTCACCCGTGCCGTCGAGCCCTACTACTAAACCATAGCCCTGTAATTGATTATCGCGCACGCCTTTAACTTGCGTGAGTTGTTTTAAACTCACTGATAATTCAGCTTGCGCTGATAATATCATTGCAAATATCAAACTTAATATGACTATTGTTTTTTTCATTGTCCTCGCCTCTTCTCTTTTATAAATTATTCTAACTAAAATTATTAGAATAAAAAATTCCAAAAGCCATTAACAGCTTTTGTAAAAAAGCCCTTGCGTTTTTCATCTGAAAAATCTACTTTGCCATTAAATGTTATTTCAGCGTTCGCTATTTTAGTAGATGATACAGTGTTATCTACTGATATATCGTCTAATCTGCAAATTCCTGAAATTACCATTTTTTGGTCTGCTTTGTTTATTTTAACATTACGCTCGCCGCGCAATACTAAATTGCCATTATCATCAATATCTTCTACTACTACTGCGATTGTAGCTTTTAATGTCGCTTTTCTTGCATCTTGCGCGCCTTTTTTGAAATCAGAACTGCCTTTTGCAGTCGCACCGAATAACGGCACTAATTTCGCAAATGTATTAAACATTGTTTTGTTAGTCGCTTCAGAACCTGCTTCGCCGCCGATTTCCATTGATTTGCCGTTTTGCGTAGAATTTGTCGCTTGCGCCATACTTGATTCTTCGATGATTATTGTTATTACATCGCCACGTTTTATCGCTTTTCTATCTGAAAATAATGAGCGATTATTATCAGTCCATAATGATTTCGCTGATAATTGAATTGCTATATTAATGATTACTAATAAAACTAAAATCATTTTTTTCATTGATAACTCACCTCTTTTAAAATTTTATTCTACTATTACTGTCTGACTATCTATTACTTTTGCTCTAACAGTTTTATTTGAATTTATATTTTCTACGCGAACATACTGATTTTTATAACCATTATCTTTTGCTATACCGATTGTGCTGACTATTACTGTTCCGATTTTGGACATTAGTTTAACTTGTGCCCCACGTTTGATTATCGGCTCTTGCGAAAAACTTTCAACAGTTAATATTTCATTCGGTAATATATGTTTTTTTACTATTTTATTTTGCAAATCATTTATATCTTTTATCAATTCTGCATTAATATTTGTTATTTCTATTTTTTCTGAATATACATCGTTTTCTGTTAATTTTGCAGGCCATCTGAACGATTGTTTTGCGCGATATACAGTATCCCATACTCTTACGCTCGCGCGAACATACAAATTATCGTATTTTTTATTATCAATTAATATTGTGATATATGCAATAATATTTCCTCTAAAATTTTCATTTTTATTGAATTTTATTTCATAACTCACTTCGCCGAGCGGCAACATTTTATTATATTTTATATCTTGAAATTCAATCGCTAAATCACTTTTGTCAATATTATTCAAATTGGAAATTATCGCTTCGTATATTTTAGATTTTATCGATGATTCATCTAACGGCTGTCCCGCTCTTTTAATTACTATATTTTCAGCGCCTTGAACTTCTACTTCTGATTTTAATGTGCTTTTTATTAAACGCGCAACATAATCACGAGTAATTGATTTAGAAAAACCAGGAAGCGCGGCAGTAGCAACATATACTTTATCGCTTAATCCAGATACTATATCATTCAAATAAACTTTATCTGAATTAATAATGACCTCAGCAGGGAGTTCAATTATATTATTTGCCACTCCCTGCGCAGTCAGTATAATTAAATATAATAAAGCAATAAAATATTTTTTCATTTTTACTTACCTAATATTATCTCTTTAAGTTTGTCGCGATACCTAACATTAAATCAGCAGTTTGAATTGATTTTGAATTCAATTCGTATGCGCGCTGCGCTGAAATTAAATTTACCATTTCATTAACTACTATTACATTTGACAATTCCAAAAAGCCATGTCTAATTCTGCCAATGCCATTTTGATTTGGTCTGCCTGCTATTGGCGCGCCAGAAGCAGCTGATTCTTTTACTAAATTATTTCCTTCGTTGCTTAAACCAGCGGGATTAACAAATTTCACTAATTCTAATGTTCCAATTTCTTGCGGAGTAGTTTGTCCTGCTATTAATACTGATATTACGCCATCTTCGCTTACCGCAATATTTGTCGCATCTTCTGGAATAGTGATTTCAGGATATAATTTGTAGCCGTCTGATGTAACTATTGATTTTGAGCCGTCAAGTTTAAAACTGCCGTCGCGCGTATAAGCAATTGATCCGTCTGGTAATAATATCTGAAAAAATCCGTCGCCTTCTATCGCCATATCCATTGGATTTTCAGTTTGACGCAAACTACCTTGCGTATATTGTTTCTGCGTAGCAGTTACACGCGTGCCTAATCCAACCTGCGTGCCTGTCGGAATAACAGAACCCTGACCTGCTGGCGTGCCAGGCACAACTAATTTCTGATACAATAAATCAGCAAAATCTGCACGATCTTTTTTAAAACCAGTTGTATTAACATTCGCCATATTGTTGGAAATCACATCAACATTGAATTGCTGTGCATTCATACCTGACGCTGATGTCCATAATGATAACATCATATTAATTCCCCCTTAATCGCTAATTTCATTTGACTTTTGAAATTAGCAGTTGTTTTTTATTTTTCTCCGCTTTTGAATTTACAAATAAATTCTTCAAGCAATTTTTTACTAAAAAAATTCTTTAAAAAAAACATCAGGTTTTTTTATTATTTCTTTCAGGTATTTATTTTGGCTGGCTTATTTCTTAATCGGATCAATCAATCACCGATTAAAAACTGTCCTTTGCAGGTCCCAGTTTTATTTTTTTATCTGCCGCCTACCTGATTAATAACCTGACCTAATAATGTATCCTGCGCCTGAATGACGCGCGAATTAGATTCGTATGCTCTATTCGCTTCTATCATTTTTACCATTGAATTTACAACATTAACATTCGACCGTTCTAAAAAACCTTGACGCACTATTACTTTATCGCCATTTACTTGTTTTGGCTCGCCAGCTTCTTTTGTAGCATAATATAAATTTTCGCCAATTTTACGCAATCCGTGTTTTTCTGGAAATCTTACTATTTTTATTTGACCTAATGATTTTTCTGTGCCTGGACCATTATAACTAAATATTTCTCCAAATTCATTTACTACAAATGGCTGGTCGTCAACTTTTATCGGATTACCGTCAACGCCTTTCACTCTATTACCGCGATGATTTACTAAATATCCTTCGTTATCTCTGACAAAACTTCCATCTCTTGTATACCGTTCGCCACCTTGAGTGTCAATTACAAAAAAACCTTCGCCATATAATGCCATATCATATCTATTTTCTGTGTTTTGTAATGGACCTTGATTGTAATCTACTACGATAGCATCAACTGTCACGCCTGTGCCTAATTTGCCAACACGCGGTCTTAAATCTATTGAGCCATTTGAAGTTAGCCATACATCGTCTTTTAATCGTAATTGTAAATATTTGGGAAATTCTCTATATACTACTTCATCTTTTTTATAACCTGCTGTATTGACATTTGCAAGATTATTTGCCACTACATCCATATTCGCTTGATTTGCCAACATTCCAGATGCGCTGGTATAAATTCCTCTTATCATTTTCTTTTTTTCCCTTTTTTACTTTTTTTGGAATCAAACCGGAATTTTATTTTTTTGGATTGGCTATTCCTGTTTAATTCCCTTTTCCCTATGGCTATTTATCGACATTTTTTTTAAAAAACATTAGTCTTTTTTTATATTTTTCATAAAAAAATATTTATCATCTTATTTATCAATGATTTAAATAGATATTTTTTATCAAAAAAGATATAATTAGTCATATTTTTTCTATTCTAAGATTATTTTTTTGATTTTTAAATATTAATCGTGTATATTCAAATTATAAAAAAACTAATACCAAATTGTCTTATATTATTTTCCAGCGATTATGAAACCAAAACCACTCGTTCGGATAGCGTCTGATATAATTTTCTAATATATCATTATACTGCTGCATTATAAACTTAATTTTTTCGTTTTCATCATTATCTATTAATTTTTCCCATTCGATTTTATTGTGAATTATAATTTTATGAGTATTATCATCTAATCTGATGCTAAAAACCGGTATTACTGCTGAATTGGTGCGTATTGCAAATTTCGCAGGACCTATCGGAGTATAAGTCGGTCTATTAAAAAAATTCAATAAATTTCCTTCGTTAGGCGCAGTAGCCGTATCTGCGACCATTACTAAGATTTTTTTTTGTTTTAATATTCTGAATATTTCTTTTATTGCCACGCCTTTATATACTAACCCAATATTATTTGATTTTCGAATTTTCTCTAAAAAATTATGGACATATTTATTTTGCTGTTGTTTTACTAATGCTACTATATCATAACCTGTTTGTATCTTTATTAAATTTGCTGTTAATTCTGGATTATCAAAATGCGCGCCTAATAAAATTATTCCGCGTTTGTTTTTTACTTCGGTTTGTATAATTTCTAAATTTTCAAATTTTGCAAATTCATCAATATCTGTTTTATTTATTTTATGAAACCAACAATATTCAAGTGATGATTTTGCTAAATTAATATAATTTTGTTTTACTATTTTTTTAATTTGTTTTACGGAAAATTCGGGAAATGCGATAGCCAAATTTTTCAATGCTGTTTTTTTTCTAATAGGAATAAAATAAAACATCAATATCCCGATTAATTCTGAAAATTTATAGATTATCTTTTTATTTAGAATATTGCCAATTATATAGAGAAATTGAACGAATAAGAATTCGATAAAATGCTTAATTTTTTTCATAAAAAAAATATAAAACTGACAAATTCAATTTTAAATTTGCCAGTTTTATATATATTAATCTGCTTTCGGAACGAGCGTTTTTCCGCATTTCGGGCATATCCCCGGCTCATCGACAATTATTTCATAATGCAGCGGGCAAGTATAGGTTTCAGATTGCACTTTTTTTTTTGCGCTCGCGACTTTTTCTTTTTCATTTGAAAAATTAATATTCTGCAATTTTTCCGATGGCTTATTGCCAGTTGCTAAAAATTTCCACGCCGCATATATAATAAATAATATAAAAATCGACCATTTAATAATTTTTTTTATATTCATTATTGAGCATCCCTTATTTAATAAAAAAAATTATTTAGCTGCTTCTAAATTTTTATATTTATCAATTATCTTCTTAACATCTTCCGGTTTTACTTGACTAAAAACTTCTTCATTAACAAGCACGACAGGCGCTAATCCGCAAGCGCCAATACATCTTGTGCATTCCAAAGTAAATATTCCGTCATTAGTAGTCTGTCCGACATCTATGCCTAATAATTCTTTAAATTTTTCCATAACATCGCCCGCGCCTTTGACATAGCAAGCAGTGCCGAGGCATATTGAAATACTGTATTTTCCGCGCTTATTAAGAGTAAAGAAATGATAAAAAGTAGCAACGCCATAGACCGAAGAAAGCGGCACTTTAACGCCCATTGAAATAATCTTCATCGCGTCTTTTGGTAGATAGCCAAATAATTCCTGCGCTTTATGCAGTAGCGGAATAAGATAACTATATTTATCATCAGCCAATCTATAAGCGTTTACTGCATCTATTAATTTTTGATATTTCGGTTGATCTTCTGGTGTATGCGGTTTTAATTGCAATTCTTCTTTCAAAACATCATATTTATAAATACCAGTAGGATGTCTTTGAACATAATGAGTATGCAACAATTTATGAGATAATTTAGACAGCGGCGCTTCTAAAAAATTTTTATATATTCTGATTACATCAGGATTATGATGCGAGCGTCTAAATGTTTTTTTTTTATCAGAATTATACAGAGCGCTTGCGCGTTTTAATAATAATTCTTTTGATAACGGCAAATACGGCGGTATCGGATAAGGTTGACCGCCGCCGCCGATACAGCCGCCCGGACAGCCCATAACTTCAATAAAATGATATTGTTTTTTCCCTGCTTTTATATCTCTGATTAATTGATGAGCGTTATCTAATCCGTGCGCGACCGCTATATTTAAGTTAGTACTACCTATTGTTATAGTGGTTTCGCGGATGCCTTCAACTCCGCGAATATCTTTAAATTCAATATCTACAAGCGTTTCGCCTGTTATAAATTCTGCTGCTGAACGAAGCGCGGCTTCCATTACTCCGCCAGTTGTGCCGAATATCGTGCCTGCGCCGCTTGATAATCCGAGCGGCTTATCAAATTCTGTTCCTTTTAATTTTGTAAAATTTATCCCGGCTGACTTTATCATCCACGCAAATTCGCGGGTTGTTATAACAGCATCAATATATTTATTGCCTTTTTCATCTTTTAATTCCGGTCTGTTTGCCTCAAATTTTTTAGCGGTGCAGCACATAATAGCAACATTAAAAATTTTTTCAGGCGGCACATTGAGTTGTTTAGCAAAAAATGTTTTTATTAATGCTCCCTGCATACTCATCGGCGATTTTGCAGTAGATAAATTATTCAAAAATTCCGGATAAAAATGCTCAACAAATTTCACCCAAGTGGGACAGCAAGAAGTAAACATCGGAAACTTTTCATTATTTTTTAAACGCTGAACAAATTCGCTCGCTTCTTCCATAATAGTAACATCAGCGCCGAATTGAGTATCAAATACATAATCAAATCCAAGCATTCTCATTGCTTCGGCGCATTGTTTTTCATAGTTTTCGCCGGGCATTAATCCAAACGCTTCTCCTATTGCCGCGCGCACTGACGGCGCTATTTGCCCTACTACTATCATATCTTTAGCGTCAATTGCTTTCCAAACATCGCCTGTATTATCTTTTTCCAAAAACGCAGCAGTCGGACACATATTTATACACTGCCCGCAATTAACGCAAATCGAATCGGAAAAATTTTCTTCAAACGCCGGGACAACAACCGATTTAAATCCGCGATGCGCATTTGCTAATGCAGTCACTCCCTGCACTTCTTCGCATACTCTCACGCAGCGTTCGCATAATATACATTTATTTGGATCGCGAATAACTGAAAATGACGACAAATCTTTCGCATAATTTTTTCGTTCGCCGACAAAATGCCTATATCTAACGCCTAATGAATATGCCGCTCTTTGCAATTCGCAATTACTATCGCGTTCGCAGGTCTGACAATCCATCGGATGATTATCCAATATTAATTCTACAATATCTCTGCGGATTCTTCGCAATTTCGGTGAAATTGTTTTTATTTTCAAGCCCGATTCGACTGGATAAGCACAGGCAGCGACTAAATTTTTTCTGCCTTCTATTTCTACAACGCAAATTCTGCAAGCGCCTTCTATACTTAATGACGGATGATAACATAATCTCGGAATATGTATCCCGATAGTATCAGCCGCCTCCATTATTGTAGTGCCTTCCGGCACTGTGACTTCTATTCCGTCAATAAATACTGTTATTTTCTCTATTTTTTTTTTCTTTTGCTTGGTTTCTTTTTTCATTAATACCACTTTACTCACCTCTGTATAATTGCATTGAATTTACAAGTTTCAAAACATGCGCCGCATTTTATACATTTTGATTGATCTATTGTATGAAGTTTTTTCGGTTCTCCGGATATGCAATTTACCGGGCATTTTCGTTTACAAGCGCCGCAGCCAATACATTTATCTTCAAGTATAAAATATTCTATTAATTTTTTACAAATATGCGCTCGACATTTTTTGTCTTTGATATGTTCTTCAAATTCTTCGCGAAAATAACGGAGCGCTGTTAATATCGGATTCGGTGCAGATTGCCCCAATCCGCATAATGAGGATAACTTTATAGTTTCGCCTAATCTTTCTAATTTTTCTATATCATCTAACTCCCCTTTGCCTTCTGTTATACGCTGTAAAATTTCAAGCATTCTTTTTGTGCCTTCGCGACAAGGTGTGCATTTTCCGCAGGATTCATTTTGCGTAAAATCAAGAAAAAATTTAGAAACATCAACCATGCAAGTATTATCGTCCATTACTATCATTCCGCCTGAGCCCATCATTGACCCAGCATGAATTAACGAATCATAATCTATCGGAGTATCTAAAAAATCTTCCGGTATGCAACCGCCTGACGGGCCGCCTGTCTGCACTGCTTTAAATTTTCTATTGTTTGCAATACCGCCGCCGATATTATATATTATTTCGCGAATTGTCGTGCCCATCGGAATTTCTATCAATCCAGTATTATTGACTTTTCCGGCAAGAGCAAAAACCTTTGTGCCTTTACTTTGCTCTGTACCGATACGCGCAAAAAAATCGCCGCCATCTAAAATTATTACAGGCACATTCGCCAAAGTTTCAACATTATTTATAACAGTAGGACAGCCGAATAATCCTTTTATCGAAGGATACGGCGGCCGTGGACGCGGTGTGCCGCGTCTGCCTTCTATTGACGCAATTAGCGCTGTTTCTTCACCGCAGACAAATGCGCCCGCTCCTAATCTTAAATCAATTTCAAAATTAAAATTTGTGCCTAATATATTTTTGCCTAAAAAATTATTTTCTTTCGCTAATTTTATTGCATTTTCTAATCGCTTGATTGCCAACGGATATTCCGCGCGAATATAAACATAGCCTTTGTCCGCGCCAACAGCATAACCTGCTATCGCCATACCTTCAATAATAGAAAATGGGTCGCCTTCTATTGTGCTGCGGTCCATAAATGCGCCGGGATCGCCTTCATCAGCATTACAAATTATATACTTTTGCCCTGTCTCGCTTTTTGCACGATGACCGTTTGTCCATTTTATATATGTCGGATAACCGCCGCCGCCACGCCCGCGCAATCCTGATTTTCGCATTTCTTCAATTACATCTAACGGTTTCATTTTTGTCAGCATTTTCGCTAATGCTTTAAAACCATCTGCTAATATATAATCGTCAATAGATTCAGGGTCTATTATCCCGCAATTCCTTAATGTCAATCTCAATTGTTTATTAAAATAATTGTAATCGCCAAAATTTTCAAAAAATCTGTTTAATAATTCATCACATTGAAATCTATTGCGCTCAACTATTTTACCGTTTATTAAATAATCGTCTATTATTTCATCTATAAGTTTAAAATCTACTTTGGTATAATGTAATTTATCAGGCAAAATTGATAATAGTATCTGTTCATTAATATAATAATTATCTAATCTCAATTTTACAGCGACTTTTCCTGTTAAATTTTTTTCAGCAAGTTTCTTTTTAGTATACTCAACTATTTCATTTAATTTGCTTTGCTGATAACCAAAATTTTTTGATAGTAAAATATATTTTTCTTCCATTATTTTTAAACGCCTCCGTTTATTTTCAATCAGTCAATAATAGTTCATTGACTATTCTTCCATTTTTTATATGTTCATTAATTAATTTATCTACATCATCAATTTTTATTTGACAATATTTTATCGGTAATCTGCCTTTTTCTATTATTTGCACAATCGGCTCTTTTGAACAGCGACCTGTGCAGCCGGTTATCCCGACATAAACATCGTTATTATCCGCTAATTTATTTCTAAAAAGTTCTAATAGTTTTGTAGCGCCCGCGGCATTTTCACAAGTAGCAGAGCCAACTAAAACTATAAACTTTTTGCTATATTTTAAATTATCAATTTTTTCTTTAGATTTCTCATATTTACTTTCCCATAATTCTAATGGCGTAGCCATAAAATCGCCTCCATAAAAAAATTATTCGATTTTTATCAAGAATTTTTATTCTGTTTTTTGTTTGATGATTTCTATCAACTCTATTTCAAAAATCAAAGTTTCGTTCGGCCCGATAATCGGTTGAGCGCCTGCTATACCATAGCCTAAATCAGATGGGATCACAACTTCCCATTTTGAGCCAACAGGCATTATTTGCAGTATTTCCTGCCAACCAGCAATTACTCCATCAACAGATATATCTAATGGTTCGCCACGCTCGTATGAATTATCAAAAACCTTACCGTCAATAGTCGAACCTTTATAATGCACTAAAACTCTATCTGACACGCTCGGTTTTTCACCGCTGCCAGATTTTATTATTTTGTATTGAATACCATTTTCTAATTTTATTACGCCATCTTTTTGGGCATTTGCTTTTAAATATTCTTCGCCTTTTACTTTATTTTCTTCGGCTTTTTTTTGAAAATCTGCTTGTCTTTTCGCTATAAGTTCACTTTGAAAATTCACTAATATCTCTCGAATTTGAGTGTCTGTCAATAATCCCTGTTTGCCTGTATATGCTGTCTGTATCCCCAATAAAAACATATCAAAATCAATATCTAATTCTTGACGCTTTAAATTTTTACCTAAATCCATACCTAACGCATATCCGACTTTTTGCTGATTGGTATTGAATTCTACAATTGCTGCCTGCGCAGCTTCTACGGTTTTATCTTCGTTTTTATCTTTTCCCGCTGCTTTATTTGCAAAAGCAAAATTACTATATACTAATAAAATAGATAAAATTACAATAACTAACTTTTTCATAAAAAACACTCCCTAAAAACTAATAAAATTAGCAAGCATTATATTTTTATTTTTTTTTTTATCAAGTTTTTTTTACATATTCATTTTTAAAAACAGATTGCAGAGCCAAAAAGTTCTAAGATTCTTAACAGACGAACAAACATAATTTTTATAAAATATTTAAACTCTTTAAATCCTCGCTCTGAAAGGCAAATATAAAATAGCATTTTATTTTAAAATGTTGACAAATCAAATAAAAAAAATATAATACAACGAAATTTTTTTAGTTAATAGAAGGCGAAACTATGAATATCAAAGTTAAAATTGATAATGAATTAAAAAATATAGAAATTGCGGATAATTCACAAGCAATAATATTATTAAAAACTCTAAATCCTGAAAATAAAAATAGAATAATAGCAGTAAAAATTAATGGCTGCGCTTGCGATTTAAGCGCTGCACTAAATAATAATGACGAAGTAGAATTTATTTCTTTTGACAGCAAAGAAGGCAAAGAAATTTATTGGCACAGCAGTTCACATTTAATGGCACAAGCTGTAAAGAGACTATACCCAAATGCAAAATTAGCGATAGGTCCTGCGATTGAAGACGGTTTTTATTATGATTTTGATTTAGATAAAACATTAACACCAGAAGATTTAATTGCAATAGAAAAAGAAATGAAAAAAATTGTCAAAGAAAATATAAAAATTGAGCGCAGTATCCGCGATAAAAATACGGCATTAGACCAATTCAAAAATAATAATGACAAATACAAATTAGAGTTGATTGAAAATTTTACAGACAACGAATTTTCATTTTATCGGCAAGGCGAATTTGAAGATTTATGTCGCGGTCCGCATATTTATTCAACAGGGATGATAAAACATTTTAAATTATTATCCGTAGCTGGAGCGTATTGGCGCGGAGATTCCAAACGAGAAATGCTGCAAAGAATTTACGGAATATCATTTCCATCAGCGGAAGAACTACAAGATTTTTTACATATCCGCGAAGAAGCGAAAAAACGCGATCATCGAAAATTAGGCAAACAATTAAATTTATTCGATTTTTTTCCAGAAGGTCCGGGTTTTCCATTTTTTAAACCCAAAGGTATGATTTTATATAATTTAATTGTAGATTATATAAAGAAAATTTTAATTGACGCAGGTTATTTAGAAATCAAGACGCCGTTAATTTTAATTGAAGATTTATGGCATCGCAGCGGGCATTGGGATAATTATAAAGACAATATGTACTTCACAGAAATAGACGATAGAGTATTTGCAGTCAAACCAATGAATTGTCCGGGCTGTTTGTTAGTATATAAATCAGAATTGCATTCATACAAAGAACTGCCGTTAAAATACGCGGAATTAGGGCAGGTGCACAGACACGAATTATCCGGAGTATTAAATGGTTTATTTAGAGTGCGGACATTTACGCAAGACGATGCGCACATTTTTTGTATGCCAGAACAAATTGAAGACGAAATAATAAAAATAATAGAACTAATAAAAAAAGTTTATACTGACTTTGGTTTTACAGACTACAAAATTGGATTAAGCACAAAACCAGCAAAAGCAATTGGCTCTGACGAAATTTGGAATATCAGCGAAACAGCATTGAAAAATGCATTAGACAAACTAAATATTAAATATGAATTAAATATAGGCGACGGCGCATTTTACGGACCGAAAATCGATTTTAAAGTCAAAGATTCATTAAAAAGAGAATGGCAATGCGGCACAATACAATTGGATTTTTCTATGCCTGAAAGATTTGAATTAGAATATATCGGTAGAGATAACGCAAAACACAGACCTGTAATGATACATCGCGCAATATTGGGTTCGCTTGAAAGATTTATCGGTATGCTTATAGAACATTATGCTGGCGCATTGCCTTTTTGGCTTGCACCTGAACAAATTAGAATACTCCCGGTATCAGACAATTACAATGATTATGCTTATAAAGTATTAAATATTTTGAAAAATAACGGATATCGCGCTAATATTGATGAACGCAATGAAAGTCTCGGAAAAAAAATCAGAGACGCGCAACTTGAAAAAATCCCGTATTCTTTGATATTAGGGCAAAAAGAATTAGACAGCGAAACAATAAATTATCGAGAATACGGCAAACAAGAACAAATATCAATAGCGCTCGATAAATTTATTGAAAAATTAAAAATATAAAATTAAAATTTTATTTTTTTATTTTGGTATGTGCGTATGTTCGCACATACGCACATACGCACATACCAAAAATGCCTATCAAAATAAAAACTTTTAAGATTTCAATTTTAATTTCAATGCTTCGCTCATAATATCAAAACTGCGAAGCGCAGTATCAGTCAAATCATCAAGCGTGCCGTCAATAAGCGCCGCATTAGAATACAATTGAAATACTATATTTTTCAAAAGTTCGCTGTCTTTTTCTACACTGTAAAGTTTTACAAGATTGCGTATCATTTCATTTTTAGCGTTCACTTGTAAAATCTTCTTCTGCGCCGGCATATCTTTATTCATCATTTGCATAATTTTTTGGATATGAGAACTCATCGCATTTTCAGGATTCACCAAACAGCACGGCGAATCTACTAATCTATCGCTTTCCACTACATCTTCAACTTTATCTTTTAATAATTCTTTCAAATACTTCAAAAATTTCTCAAAATCTTTTTTCTCGTCTTTTGTAAGTTCTGGTTCTTCTTGTTTTGTATCATCATCTGCATTTTTTAAATCTTTAACAAAATCTAAATTAGCGGCATCAATTGATTTGAATTCCATATCTTCAAATTTTGCTAGATTATTTAAGACAATTTCGTCTGCCGCTTCTGTTAAATATAAAACTTCCACGCCTTTCTTTTTGAAAATTTCCAAATACGGACTTTTAGAAATGGTCTTTAAATCCGCGCCACTGATATAATAAATTTCTTTTTGCCCTTCTTTTTTGCGATTAACATATTCAGATAATGTAATTTGTTCTTCATTAGATTGTGAAGAATAAAATAATAATAACTTCGCTAATTTATCGCGATTTTCGAAATCGCTGTGCGCGCCTTCTTTTAATTCGCGATTGTATTCCTTATAAAACTCTGTATATTTTTTACGGTCTTTATTTAATAAAACTTGCAATTCTGAAATTATACTTTTTACAATAATACTTCTTATCTTACGCACAATTTCGTTGTTTTGTATTGTCTCACGAGAAATATTCAATGGTATATCGCTAGAATCTACAATGCCTTTCATAAATCTAAAATATTGCGGGATTATATCTTTGCATTGTTCCTGTATCAAAATTTTATTAGTATATAAACTCAATCCATATTCTTTTTCAGGCAATCCAAAAAAATTATAATTTTTTTCCGGACAATATAAAAGCATAGAAAATTGCAATGGCACATCTACAACTTTATGTATCTTAAATATCGGTTCGTCATATCTATGCGCAATAAATTTATAAAATTCCTTATACTCTTCTTCTTTTACTTGACTCGGCGATTTTGTCCAAATCGCTTCAATTTCATTTACTTTTTTGTTTTCTATATATATCGGATATCTTATAAAATTCGAATATTTTTGGATAACTGATTTAACGCGCTCAGCTTCTAAAAATTCCTTTTCGTCTTTTTTTAAATAAACAACTACTTCTGTGCCTCTATCTTTTTTGTTTATCTGTTCAATTGAATATTTACCGGCACCGTCGCTCACCCATTTATACGCCGGCTCGTCTTTAATATATGACTTTGTCAATACCGCGACTTTTTCCGCTACAATAAATGCGGAATAAAAACCAACGCCAAACTGACCAATTATATCATTTATATTTTTACCTGTTTGCGATAATTTTTCAATAAATGCGCGCGTCCCTGATTTTGCTATTGTCCCTAAATTTTCAATCAATTCATTTTTAGTCATTCCAATACCAGTATCTTTTATAATAATCGCATTTTCGGATTTATCAAATTCTATGCGCACACATAATTCCGCGTCTGCCCCGTAAATTTCACTTTGATTTGTAAGTTGATAATAATTAATCTTATTCAATGCATCCGAAGCATTTGATACTAATTCACGAATAAATACCTCTTTGTGAGTATAAAGCGAATATGCTAAAATATGCAGTAATTGTTTGACCTCTGCTTGAAAATCAAATACTTCTTGTTTTTGGTTTTCACTCATTTTTCATAACCTCCAAAATATTTTTAAACAGCAAAATTCTTTATTCTATCTTTTAAAAACTATATTCTGTCCGGTATAAAATTACTAATTCTTTCAAGTTGCTCATAAAGTTTTTGTTCTTCTGCCGACAATTTTTTAGGCATAATAATCCGCAATTCTAAATATATATCGCCGATTCCGCTGCCATTCTGCTTTTTGAAACCGCGACCAGCTAATCTCAATCTCATACCACTTGACGAACATTGCGGTATTTTTATTTTTATTTTGCCTTGCGGTAAATTTACAAATATTTCTTTTCCTAATGCCGCCTCTGCCGCTGTTATATTCAATGGTATAATTAAATCGTTATTTTCAAGTTTATAATTTTGCGGAAGATTAACATTTACTTTTAAATACAAATCACCACGATTATTTGTTGATACACCGCCGCCTAACCCTTTTAACTTTATCTGTTGCCCTGTTCTTATGCCAGCAGGTATCTTTACTTTTATTTTCTGATTATTTATAATATATTGCTTTTCACAGCCATTCAATGCCTCTTCTAATGATATTGTGATTTCACTATATGCATCGCTTGCTGTTTGTTGTTTTTTAGAACGGACATTATCGCCGCTCATTCCGCTAAAATTAAAATTTGAAAAAATATCGTCGTTATCGCTATTATCTGTTTCACCATAATCCCCGAAAAATGTCTTAAAAAAATCGCTGAAACCGCTGCCGCTAAAACTGCTGTCAAATGTTGTTTTTCTTGCGCGTTTGTAGGTCTTGCTGCCTATATTTCCAAAAATATTACCGAAAATTTCATTTAAGTCATTTATATCATAATATTGCTGCCCTGAATAATCAGCACCGCCTGTATTATGCGCGCGTTCGTATTGCTCAAATTTATCCCAATTACTGCCAAGCGCATCATAGCGTTTCCGCTTTTCTGGATCGCCTAATACTTGATATGCCTCGTTTATCTCTTTGAATTTTTGTTCCGCTTCCTTATTCCCTTGATTTTTGTCAGGATGGTATTTTATCGCTAATTTTTTATACGCTTTTTTTATTTGATCTTGTGTCGCATTTGTAGAAACACCTAAGACATTATAATAATCTAAATATTTCATAGGCCATTCACTATAAAAAACACTATTTTAAAAATTTTTTTTATTTTTTTTGATAAATTACGATTGCGCGATTGCAAAATCGCGCAATCGTAATATTGTATTTTCTAAATTATCAAAAATTTTCATTTAGATACTATCATAAAAAATCTCTGATTACCACGCTGTATCTGAAACATAATATTATCTGATTTTTTGCTTCTTTCTATTGCTCTTTTAAAATCCGAAACATTAGAAATTTGCGTTCTATCAACTGATAAAATCACATCATTTTTACGCATACCGCTGCGACCGGCAATAGAATTTCTTTCGACATTCAAAACTATCACGCCTTTCAGCATTTTATTTAATCCGAGTTTATCAGCAATATCAGAAGTCAATGTCTGCACAGATATTCCTAAATCCTTGTCATTATAACTACTTTCAGCATCTCCATCGCCAATATCATCGCTTGCTAAATCTTCCATATTTCCCGGCTGTTCTGTAATTTTAATTTCTAATATTTTTTCAGAACCGTCACGATAAACTTTAATTTTAACCGCCTTGCCAATCGGAGTATTAGCAACTGTATTTTTTAATCTATTTGAATCAGTAATTTTTACGCCGTCAAATTCTACTATAATATCGCCTTCTTTTATGCCGCCGCGGTCTGCCGGACTATTTCTAAAAACCTGCGATACTAATGCTCCGCGCGTATTTTTATCTAAACCGAATTTTTCCGCTATTGCTTCTGATACATCAGAAATACTCACTCCTAAATATCCGCGACGAACCACGCCTTTTTCTATTAAATCTACCATTATTTTCTTGACCATATTTATAGGTATCGCAAAACCAATACCTTGATTGCCGCCGGTTCTTGAATATATGGCAGTATTAATACCAATAACGCTGCCATTAAGATTTATCATCGGACCACCGCTATTCCCAGGATTTATCGAACAATCTGTTTGTATAAAATCTTCATACATACTTATCCCCAAATTTCTACCTAATGCACTTACTATCCCAGCAGTAACTGTATGCGAAAAACCAAATGGGTTTCCTATTGCTATTACCCATTCGCCAACTTCTAATTTATCAGAATCTCCTAATTTTGCAAAAGGAAAATTCTTATTAGAACCTTCTATTTTTAATATTGCTATATCACTCTTTTTATCTGCGCCAATTAATTTTGCATCGTATTCTTTTGCGTCATCTAATAATTTTACTTTTATTTTATCGGCATTTTCTACAACATGATTATTTGTAATAACATAGCCGTTTTGACTTACTATTATACCGCTGCCTAATGACTGTCTCCGCTGCTCTTCTTCCGGTATCCCACCGAAAAATCTTTCTAAAAAATCATCGCCAAAAAATTCTCTGAACGGATCATTTTCGCCAAAAAATGGATGACGACGCAATGACCGAGTTTGATGCTGCACTTGCTCTGTGTAAATATATACAGTTGCAGGCGAAACCCTTTTTGCAGCTTCGATAAATGCATTTGATAATTGTTTGTAATCCGGCTTTTCATTCTTTTCTTCAACATAATAATTGTTGGCATTGATACCGTTTGTCCAATTCATTTTTATAGAGATACCAAGACCAATAATAATACCAATTACAATAAACAATAATGCATACTTCTTTTTCATAATACTCACGACCTCCTAAAATAATTTTTTTTACAATTTTAGACATTTAGACAACTTTAACTTTAATTTATTCACTATTGGAATAGCAGTTTTTTTTCTTGTCAATAACATCAATTTTTATTCTTTTTTTATCAATATATTATATATCTTTATTTTTTTCGGCAACGACAATATGTCATATTATAAAAGCAAATACCCTGACAAAAAATTTAGTCTGTTATATTTTTTTGATTTTGCGCAACAGTATTTACAAAATTTTCAGTTAGTTCAATATACATCATCAGGGTTTTAATCGGCGGCTTGAATTTCGCAAATTTTATAGGTTCAAGAAAATCATTAATTTCAATAAACAATTCCTTTTTTAACAATTCAATATTTTTAATTTTCTCTTTTAATTCAGTATTAGAAGATTCAAGACAATCAATATTATACAATGTCCCGACAAATTCTCTAATTAGATAAGACAACTCAAACGCAAAAAATTTGTAATCTTCATCATTTTCAAACTTCATATTTTTTAATTTTAAAATTTTCATTTGCGCTATTTCAAAAGGCGATAATTGCGGCGCTTGAATTTCAACCTCCGGTTTTTTCTTAAAATATTTACGCCATAAATAAATTATTAACGCAATCAACAAAACTAATATTAAAACAATTCCAATTAATACAATTACTCCAGTGTAATCATATTTTTTTAATTTCGGCGCTGTATAATCTTTTATCGATTCATTCATATTAACAGCAATCGGTAAAACGCTAATATTCACAGTATCAGAATAAATGCTTTTAATTTCAGTATCATCTTTATAAATAATCTGTATCGGCGCAATTTTAAAATCACCATTTTTGTAAATTGCCCCAATAATATTTATTTTTTTTGAATATGTATCGCCGAATATTTTATAATCTAATATTTCAAAATCATCAATATTTTTTGGTATCTTGGCTTCGATAAACTCCATATTTTTAGAAAACTCAACATTAATATCTAACAGCGCAGTATCGCCAATCATTATTGTATCCGCCGATATTCGAGTATTCACTAAAATTTCAGCGTTCACAGTATTAATAAAAAAAATAAAAAAAATCAGAATAAAAAAATTAAGTTTCATTTTCAGATTTTTGACTTTCAATTTTTTCATTATAAAATTCTTTTTTCAACAAATAAATATTATAAAATAAATCAATAAAAATATTTATTATCGTTTTAAATGATGCGCCTTTTTGCTTGTCAGCGCAACGCTGCTGATGTGATACCTCAACTTCGATAATTTTATAGTTTCTATTTTTCGCGCGGATTAATAATTCAGCGTCAAAAAAACCTGATTTAACTTTACAATTTAGATTTTCAATAACCGAACGCTTTATTAATTTTGTAGCATTTATATCATTTACTCCTAATCCGAAAAATAGATTTATTATCATTTGATAAAATTTAGAAAAAAATTTGCGAATAACATTATCAGCACGATTTTTGCGCCGCGCGATTATTATATCATAATCATTAATATAATCGATTAATTTATCGAATTCAATAATCGGCACTTGATTGTCTGCCGGCAGCCAGTAAATATTTTCAAATTTAGATTTTTTAAAGCCAGCAAATAATGCTGCGCCTACTCCTTCATTTTTTTCAAATCTTAATATTGCTACATTCGGATAAGATACAGCTATGTTTTTCATAA
Organism: bacterium; assembly: GCA_029551925.1. Taxonomy (GTDB): domain Bacteria; phylum JAGOBX01; class JAGOBX01; order JAGOBX01; family JAGOBX01; genus JAKPEO01. The sequence continues at coordinate 10,118 of JAKPEO010000016.1, read as the reverse complement.
TTTTATATGTTTTGTCTGTTGAGCCGTCGTCAACTAAAATAATCTCATATTTATCGAATTTCTCGTTTTTTTTTAAATAATTATCAACTTCAATAAAAGTTGAAATTAACGCATTTTCTTCATTATACGCCGGTATAACAATTGATATATTCATAATTTTATATTTTTTTCTTAATTATTTTTTTGCCAAATCATACCAAATTTTTTTATGAATGTAAATATTTTTTTTAATAATGTTTATAATTTTAGAATTTCGAAAATTGCATTAATTTTAATTGACTTTTATAATAAAAATTTATAAGATTAATAAGATTATTATGAAAAATCGAATAATTGCCGTAATTACTAAAATTATAATATTCATATTCGCATTAGTTAGTGGTATAAATGCCGCGCCTGCGAGCATTAATTCTTTACATTTTTATACTTCTTCTTCTTTTACTGATTCGTCTATTACTGCCGTTACAATCGGAAGTTCATTTTACATTATGGCAGATACTGATGCTCCGACCGCACCGAAAATACCGCCTGATACTTTTTTGGTAGTTATTACTCACGATTCTAATCCATTCGATACAGTTTATATTACGCTTACACAAGATGCTACTGATAGTCGTTTATACAAAAGCGAAAAAATTGAAATAGTAGCAAACGGTTTATCAAACAGCCAATTAAATCAAATTGGCGTATTAGAAAATTCCGGCGAATATATCCGAACATTTTATAATAATATTGAATACGATTCATTAGTAGTAGCAATTTCACAGCAGCCGAGCGCTTTAAATAATCTTAATTTTATGAGCGCTGGATATACTGAAATTCTTACTGGTAATGTAATACAAAATTCTATTTTATATATTGAAGCGAATGGTGTTGATGCGAATCCTATTACAATTGATACCCTGGCTATTTATTGTCGTGCATCGCAAGATGCCAACGGAATATCATTAATATTGCGCGAAACAGCGGCAAATACCGGTAAATTTCACGGGACACTGCAATTATCGTCATTTAGTGATACTGATTTACAAGCCATCAAAGCGTATTTAGTGGGCGATACCATCGAAATATTTGTAAATTACGGAATATTATTTTACGATACTGTAATGATAGCAGGCGCTGTTCAACCTGCGCAAGTATTAAGTATTGACTTTAAAAATTCAAGTTATACATCTTCATTAAATCGCAATGCTTTGCCAACTGAAATTGCGTATATCGAGGCAACAGCCACTGACGCTAATTCTCTAACTGCTGATAGTATGCCTGTATTTTTAGTAAATCTCGCTAATGGTGACAGCATATTATTTTATTTATTTGAAACAAACAGCAATTCTGGCAAATTTCGCGGAATTGCGGAATTTTCAAGTTTTTCTAACAGCACGCAAAAAAAATTAAAAACAAATTACGGCGATACTATCATTGTATATTCTACTATTAGCGCTAATATTGTTGATACAATAATAATCACAATCCCGCGCGCTCCGAGTTTTCTTAATAATCTACAATTTATGAGCGCTAATTATTCTGAAATACTGACGGGCAATGTTATTGCCAATACTTTATTATATATTGAAGCAAACGGCTTGGACTCCAATGAATTAACCATTGATACTTTCGCTATCACCTGCACTTCAACAATTGATAATGTTGGAATAACATTAGTTTTAACTGAAACCGCAGTAAATAGCGGCAAATATCGAGGGACGCTGCAATTATCCAATTTTTCGAACGCCGAACTCAAAACTTTAAACGCTTATAATAACGGCGATATAATTTTTATAACTAATTCCATTACTCCAAATGCTTATGATACAGTTGCAATTCAAAGTTCAACAATTCCCTCTACAATTTTAACTATTGATTTTCAAGAAAACGGTCATCTCACATCGCTAACTCGCAGCGTATTACCAGATGAAATTTTATATATTGAAATTATCGCAATTGATGCAAATCCTTATACTTCTGATACTCTAAATATTTATTTAGTCAATACCCGCTCTAATGATAGCATAGTTATTAATGCAATTGAGACAAATAGTAGTTCCGGCAAATTTCGCGGAACTGCACAATTAGGCGCAGTCACAAATCAAACATTAAATATTTTAGCCGCTACCTTTGGCGATACGATTATATGTATGCAAACTATTACGCCGTCAGTTCAAGACACAATATTTGTGACTATCCCGTTATCGCCAATAGTCATTCAATCGCTAACCTTTAAAAATTCTAATTATACAAGTAATTTAGGCGATTATACCGCTGCTTATACTAAATTATACATCGAAGCAACGGCAATAGATAGAAATCAATACTATCAAGACACTTTAAGTATAATATGCCGCTCAACTTACGATACAATTTATATTACATTAATAGAGACCGCGAAAAACAGCGGAATTTTTAGAGGATTTGTCGAACTAAATAATTTTTCTTATCAAACATTAAACTATATCAAAGCATATCAAAACGGCGAGACAATCGTAATATCAGCAAGTGATAAATATGATACAATCACAATTTTCAATTCTGCTGCGCCGAGCAATATTATTAGTATAAATGTCAAAACTGACAATACATATTTAATAAATAATACAAGAGAATATACGGTTGACGACTATGTATTTGTCGAAGTGGTCGCCGACGATGTCAATCCGCTGACAATAGACAAAATCGAAATGCAGGCGTATTCATCTTCTACGCCAAATGACAAAATAAATTTTTATTTAACAGAAACGCAAATAAATAGCGGCAGATTTCAAGGAAAATTCAAATTAACTACTTTGTCAAATGATACAATAGACGAACTTAAAGCGATTTACGGCGATACAGTTTATATTACAGTCAAAAACTCTATTAATAACACCGATACAATTCAAATAAAAATTACTATACCGCGTTCGCCGACTGATTACAATGAATTAAGATTCAAAGAAGCGAATTATACTACAAATTGGAAATCGTATAATCAAGTGACTTACGGCGATAATGTATATATTTCGCTCACTGCAACTGATATGAACGAATTGTCAATAGACACCTGCGGAGTTATATTAATGGCTGTAATGAACACCGGTGACACAAATTTTAACGATTCGCAAAATACGATGATTAATCTCACATTAACTGAAACAGGTAAACATACAGGTGTATATCGCGGCTCTATAACTTTAAGCGATGCAACTTCATTATTAGAAAATAAAATGAAACTTATCACCGCTTCTAAAATTTTATTGGTTTTCGGCGATACTCCAACTTATCAAATCACACCAGCAGAATACAATTATTTGCTTACAAAAACTGCTGATACTCTTTACACTGCCGTATATTTGCCGCCGACTGCGTTTTCATCTATAACATTAAAAGAAGCAAATTATACTCAAATAAAATTATCGCCAATTAAACTCGGGGATTTTATGTATATCGAGATAATCGCAGATAAAAATACAAGCAGCAATCTTTTAGCTGATACTATAAAAATCAGCGTGCAGAGTACAACTGAAAAAGCAGTTGATTCGCAAGATACAATTTGGGAATTAGTCGAAACTGATAAACATTCGGGTATTTATCGCACAGCAATTTATGTGATTGATATAAACGAAGCGGGAATACAGTTAGGCGGCAGAGTCGAAGCGACGAAAGGCGATTGGATAGAAATTAAAGTTTTACATCCTAATACTTTACAGCCGATTACTAATCCGCCAGTAGAATTAAAAAGAGAAGTGGCATACGAAATCACGCCTGACAGATTAAAAGAAATAAAAGTTTTTCGCGACAGCGGTTATTCTAATTTAATTTCAAATAATAAATTGTCTTATGAAGCGCCGTTCAATTATCTTTACATTCAAGCTGAAGCATACGATTTACAAGCGACTTCAGAGACCTATCCTTATGCTAATGATATGCTGCGCGATACTGTAAATGTAGTAATTTCTTCAATCGATGCAAATGATTCTATTGTAATTACATTAATCGAAACCAGCGAAAACAGCAATATTTACAGGAATTGGGTCGCTGCGCCTGTAATAAAATCAATAGTAATAAATAAATTTGAAGGCCGTTCAGAACTCGAAGCAAATAGACCGGACACGATTATAATTTACGGATTAGTAGATAATATTGTCAATTCTGCGCCTGTGACGCTTTATGTAGAAAATTACCAATCACCAGCAGACCAATATGTATCGAGTTTAAAATTTTATACAGGGTCAGATTTTTCTACTGAATTAAATGCAGATTTAATTTCAGGCGATTTTCTTTATGTCAAACTTACGGCGCTTGAAAATGCTTCGGCAGCCGTATTACAAGACACAAAATTAATTACAATACACAGAAATCTTAATCCGCTGACCGGCATTTCGCAAGATAGTATTAATGTATTGCTGACAGAAATATCAGTCGGCAGCGAAGATTATAGAGTTGTATCGCCTACGCCTATGCCGCGTATTTACAATTTTACAGATAAAGGCAATAATTATCTATTAGGATTGCCGGGCGATGTGATTTCTTTAACTTTGTATAATGACACTGTTATCCGCGCGGCAGCGAGTGTCGGTATTCCGCAATCTCCGTATATAATTACAACAGTAAACGCTTATAAAGATAATAGTTATTCTGCTATTATTAACAATTACGGCGAAGTAGAATATGACAATATTATTTATTTAGAAGCAATCGGCGATTTCGGCAACAGCGTTATCCGCGATACAACCGCGATAAAAATCACTAATATTTCAAAACCGGACAGCGATTTTATAATTATCACATTAACAGAATCCTCAAAAAATTCAGGAAAATATTACGGCAATTTCAAAATCACAAAATTCACTAATTTCGTAAAAAGCGAATTGGGTTGTAATGAAGGCGATATTTTAAAAATCGAAATTTTTGATGTTAATTGCGATACCACCGCAATTTCGCCGTATCCGCGATATTTACAAATCGCAATGCCGAAACCGCCGAATACCTTGTATTCTTTAAAATTTATGACGCAGAATTATGCTGATGAATTGATTGGTAATATTACTTCTGGTTTTACTCTTTATGTCGAAGCGCGCGGCGCAGACGCGAGCGAATTAACAATAGACACTATATTATGCCGCGCATATTCAACAGAAGATACAAGCGGAATATATTTTAATTTAACAGAAACAGAAAAAAACAGCGGCATTTATCGTAGTTCATTTAGTATAGCAAATTATACTGACGCTGTAAACAAAATTTTAAAAGCAAACAATAACGGCACTATAATCTATATTGAAGCAGTAAGTTCAAATGGTAATGATACAAAAGTAGATACAGTCGCAATACAATCTGCTACTCCGCCAAATAATATAATTTATGCAACATTTAAAGCAGACAATTATCAAGCAGAACTAAACGAAGAAATTCTACCGAATGCCACGCTTTATTTAGAAATAGTAGCAAATGACTTGAATTCTCATACCGCAGATACTTTGTTAGCATATTTAGTCAACAGCAATATTTCTTCTAATAATCCAGCATGCTCCATACCGGTTATTTTATATGAAACAAATAAAAACAGCGGAATATTCAGAAACACAGCGTTTTTAGGAAGTATCACAAACCGTACAACGCGGACATTACAAGCAACATATGGAAATATTATCATTCTTATCTCTGCAGATAAATCAGATTCAATAACAGTCACTACTTTTCGCTCGCCAAATGTAATTACAAGTATGCGATTGATGAATTCTAACTATACAAATACGCTTACTACGCTTGATACTAATTTCCTTTATGTGGAAATATATGCGGAAGACGCTAATTCTTTAACCGCTGACACTGTTTTGTGTTACGCTTTCTCTACTTATCTGGCTGAACAAAATGCAATCTCTTTTGAGTTGAGCGAGACATCAAATAACTCAGGCATTTTTCGAGGATTTTTCGGATACGGCGCTGAAACAAATGATGCGCTTGATATAATTAAAGCAATAAAAACTGGCGATACGATTTTTATTACAATTACAGACCCTGCAACTAATTATAAATTTTATGATATGGTCACTATTTATGCCACTTATTTTTATCTCAATCCGATTAGTTATAATGATACTACTACTTACTCTATAAATAAAAATTTTCTGACGCTTTCAGGATTAATCGGTTCGCCGCAAACAACTAATATGTTGTATCTATATAATTCTGAAACCGGCAATACGACTACAATCGGAACATTTACAACTACACAAGATTTTTCGCATACTGTTTATTTTCAAACTAACGGCTATAAAATTTTGATACTCACGGCAAAAACTCTTAATGACGCGCTACCTGAAACTACGCAAACTATAATAGTTAATATTGATAATACACCGCCAAATCTTTTGATTATTCAACCGTTCAATAACCAGACATTTTCCGACAGTTCAATAATTTTAAAAGCCAGATTAAATCATAATCTGTGCCCTGATACCGCGATTGTAATAGTCAATAACACAAACACATATAATATTTATTTCGACGCTATTGACACTAAATTATTTTATTCAAATATCATTATACCATTAGAAAATTCCGCTAATACAATTGCTGTTATCGCTTCGGACTTTTTAGGCAACACAACAGCGCAAACTATAAACGTCTACTACAAAAAAAATTATAATATTATAAATTTAATAATAGACCCGCGCCAGCAAAATATTAATATTCCGTCAACTTTTGATGTTTATAATATTACATTTGCAGATAGTTTTTCAAATGATGTGCGCGATACCGCTAAAATCACGCTGTCCGGTGATGATAATTTAAAAATCACTTTGAATTTACAATTCAAAAATCCAGCAGCGCCTGTAAGTTTAATTATAAAAAATTATAATAATTCAGAAGTGCAAAATAAAATTAATACTGCTAATACTACTCATCCTGCGCTTATCTACGGTGATAATGCTGATTTTGTAGCTGGCTTGAAAACTATAAGAGAATTTAGTTTTACTTGCAATGGTCTGGCGTATAATGACACTGAAAATTTTAATAACATTTTGTTAACTTATGAATTACCTGAACGCTTTAAAGGCGCTAATGCTGTAAGTTTATATTATCTCAATGAATCGCAAAATAAATGGCAAAAATTAGATGATGCATTAATTACTCTAACTGACGATATTCTTATCGCGCAAATAAAACACTTTTCAATTTACGGCGTATTTTTATCCGGCTTGCCGTTCCAAAAAAATCTTGAAAATGTGGTGATTTATCCTAATCCATTTAGACCGAATGACAACAATCCTTTGACCGGCTCTGATTATTCTACTGCGATAAATAATTCAGGTATCCATATCTACGGATTGACTGGCAATAATACAATTGAAATTTATAATCTATTAGGGGAACTAGTTTTTTCTGCTAATACAAACGCTCCGAAAGTGATATGGGACGCAAAAAATCGCAAAGGGCAAGCAGTATCAAGCGGTTTATATTTTGTTTTGATAAAAGACGCAAAAGGCAATAAAGTAGTAAAAAAACTTACAATTATTAGATAAAATTTTATGAAAAAAATATTTTGTAAATTAATAATTTTAGCGATTACATTAGTTTTTACAACTGACAATATTTTCGCAAAGCCGACAAAAACTTACGACGGTATAATTTTAGCTGTGCCGCTCACAGCTCAAAATGCCGGCGCAGCATCGGCAAATGCCGCATTTGTCAGCGGAATAAATAGCCTTACTTCTAATCCTGCCGGATTAGCGACAGCCAATCATCAGTCAATATTATTTTCGCATATTGCTCATTTTCAAAATACAAATTTTCAATATTTAGCGACGCTGCTGCCGATTAATTATACTAATGTCAACATCGGTTTTGATATAGCATATTTTTCGTCAGGCAATATTGAAAAAACACAAATTGACAATAACGCCAATTTTATAAGAATCGGTTCTTATAAAAACTACGAATATTTAATAGGCGCAGGATACGCTATTAATCCATTAAAAAATCTAAATGTCGGTGGAACTATAAAATTTCTGCAATCTAATCTGGCTGATGTATCCGCTAATGCTGTGCGTTGTTCGCTCGGCACGCAAAAGTTTTTTGATATTGACGAACTAACAAAATTAGCGATTTCGTTTGATATTAGAAATTTCGGAAGCGAACTTAAATATGATAATGAAAAAAACAAATCAAAAGAATTTTATAGAATAGGCGCTGGATTGATGATTGGCAATCTATCGAATTATCTTAAATCCGAATTAAATATTGAATATGTAGAATCAGATAAATTGAATTATTATATTGGACTGGACGCTGGCATCTCAAAAATATTAAATTTGCGGAGCGGCTATGAATCACGCAATGATGCTGGCAATAAATTTTCATTCGGCTTAGGATTTAATCTTGTATCATCAACATTTGAAAAAGGTATTAATTTCGATTATGCTTATACACCTTATGGCGAATTGGGCAAATCTCATAAATTTTCAGTTTCTTTCGAGTTTGGGCAGCAGCGCGATTTTTCTAAAATTCATACTCAGCTAAAAAAAACAGAGCAGCCGAAAACATTAAATTATCAATTACCGCAGCAGCAGAATATTCAAACGGCGCCGCAATATACTATTCCTCAAAATATTCAACAGCAGCCGCAGACGCAGCAGTATAAACAGCCGCAAGCGCAGCAAAAAAATAATATTCAGCAACAGGTTAGTCCGCAGCAGCAAAAAATAAATGCAATTCAACAAAATCAGTCAATTGACCAATTATTTAATAAAATTTTGTTTGCGATACTTTCTAATGATTTGCAGACAGCGCAGCAATTATTGAATAACGATTTCAAAAATAATAGAGTTTTGCCGCCAGATAAATTTATTTTTCTAAATAAAATGCTGCAAGAAAAACTCAAAAAATAAAAATATGGAAAAACACAACAATTCCATAAATTTTTGAAAAACAATAAAATTATGGAAAAAACAATAAATAAAAAACAAATTTTATATCCAGCCGTAATGTATTGTATTTTCGCTGTTTTTCTAATAGGATACTTATCTTCAAATATTAAAATATTAACTAATTTCATTTCGGATGACGCTTATTATTATTTTAATACAGCAAGAAATGTAGGATTAGGTTTGGGCATGAGTTTTGACGGTATAACCAAAACAAATGGCTTTCATCCTTTATATATGTTATTGTGCATCCCAATTTTTACTTTTTTTTCCAATTATTTTTATTTACCGCTAATAATAATGATTGCTCTAAATCTTTTATTGCATTTTTTTAGCGCATATATTTTTTACAAAATATTAGTAAAAACAACAAAAAATTTGAATGGCAGTTTATTGATTTTTATAATTTATTTATTTAATCCTATATTTATAAATCTATCATTATTGGGCTTGGAATTTTCATTAAATTGTTTGATGTTTCTTTTGCTGATGCTATTTTTACTAAATAATAAATCTGAAACAATAATAGGTTTTACCGCTGGATTATTATTACTTACGCGAACTGACAATATAATTTTTTTAACAATTTGCGGTATTTATTTTTTTTATAAAATCCAAGATAAAAAAAAAAAAATTAAAATTTTAACAATAATAATTTTTGTATTTTTAGTATGGCTTTGTTTTTCTTATTTTCAGACAGGTGATTTTTTGCAAGTCAGCGGATTAGCCAAACACCTTCATCATTCTACTTATCAAATAAATTTTTTTAATATAGATTTTATCTTATTTATTTGGAATAATTTTTATAAAAATAGTATTGGCTGGTTTTTAGATTTTTATGCGCTTCAAAATTTTGATTTAACTGCGATAATGCTGTGTTTATTAATAATTTATATATTTTTGCTTTCTAATATTAAATCGAGCGTGTTATTATTAATGAATATCGCGGCTATAATATATTTTTTATTTTACATTTTTTATATGAAATATTTTGCATATTGGTATTTCGGAATTATTTACATAACAATATTTTTAACTGCGACGTTTTTTATAAAAAAAATTAATTTGAAATTATGGTTTGTGTTTTTGATTAGTAAAATAAAAATTTTAATCTTAATTTTTATAATGATTTATAAACATAATAATTATGATTTCAATTATAACAGCATAATTGTGCAAGAAAAAATAGCGGAATATTTTATACAGCAAAATATT
>JAKPEO010000116.1 GCA_029551925.1 bacterium | reverse complement strand
CGTGGCCGCTGCGCGGTCAGCGCTTCGCGTCGAGTATAGTGCTAGTCTGTTAGCTGATATATAAAATAAAAATAAATTAGAAACATTTGTAAAAAAAACGAAACATTAAAAAAGCAATTAGTTGATTTATAATATTAATGCGAAAAATGAAACAATCATCATAAAAATTAACGACTCGAAATAAAATTTATATTTGTCCACATGGTGGAAAATATACATATACAAAATCTGGGAAAAAGAGATATATTAGTTCAAAAAATAAAAAATAAAATTTTAAAGGAGAGTTAAAAAAATGGCTTTAATTAAATGTCATGAATGTAACAAAGAAATTAGTACTGATTGCAAAATATGTCCTAATTGCGGAGCTAAAAAAAGAGATCCCAATAAGTATACATGGAATATTTTAGCGGCGGCAATTATAGTTATTTTATATTTTGCTTTTTCGAGTGGCAATAAACATAAAGCAATCCCAACACAAAACTCATTTAAAATTAATTTTGAAGTTTGTCACGAATGGAAAATTCCTAATGGTGGTTTTGGTCGACTTATAGTAGTTGATCCAAAAATAAATAATGTCGAGTCTTTAAAATTATTGGGAGAAACTTTAAAAGATTATACCCACATTGATAGAAATGCAATGATTTTTATTTATGATGATAAAAAAGCAGCACTTATGTATAAATCTCTTTCAAATGTATCAAAATCAGAATATGCTTTTTACGAAAAACATAATATAGCAACATATCAGAAAATAACTGATTCCAATGTCCATCAGTTACTAATCTTGACAAAGGGCACGGATGGTAAGTTTATAGAAATAAATTATTAGAAAATGCAAAAAAATAAATTTATGATATTTTATACATCAGCTAACTTTACCCTGTCCCTCGCGCTGCGCGCGGCTGCTTTGCAGTCATCGCCTTCGGCGACGAGGACAGGGATGTTCGATAGGCGATATAAATCTTATGAAAAATAAATCTTTATATGCGTTAATATTTTTATTACTAATCGGTTTATGTAATCCACTTTATGCCAATATTGGATTACCGTTAATTATGATAACATGGCCGTTAATGTTTATTG
>JAKPEO010000111.1 GCA_029551925.1 bacterium | reverse complement strand
TAATAAATAAATTTAATTACTTTTTTCATTCAATATTTTTTATTTAACCACCTTTTTTGGGTGGTTTTTTTGTTTTTAAGGTAAAATTTACATTAATTTTCGTTTATTAGTTATGAAAATAATATCAAATTCAGATACAATTCATCAAATTAAAATAATTCCTCGAAAATATGCAGAAATTACTACTGCAAAAATAACGCATGAATTGACTGACAAGACTACAACTTTAGATTTCTACACGCAATTTGAGAAAAATGGTTATTTGTTTTTTTCTTTTGAGTTCGTGGTAAAAGTTGGAAATGAGTATTTTCTTGAACTATACAATAATGACGATATTATTTATCGTGGAAAAATAAAATGCAATGAGTAATATAGAGGTTTTTAAATTAGCCGAATACATAAGACCAACCATAAAAGAAAATTTTATACAAAAATGGGTTTTAAATGGTATTAAAAATAGCTTTTATCAGGAGATAATAGACGGATATAATAATTCGCCAACAAACGCCGCTATTATAAGCTCATATAGCTTAATGACGTATGGTTTAGGTTTAAACCAACAACAAAATATAATTTCAAAATCAGACCTTAGAAAAGTTTGTGCGGATTTAAATTTGTTCGGAGAAGCTTCGGTAGAAATTCAGTATAAAAATAAAAAAGCGGTAAAAATTTACCACGTTCCAAAAAATAAAATAGTTCCTTCTAAACAAATTGACGGAGAGATTAAAAGTTGGTGGTATTGTGAGGATTGGAGCCAATCACGAAAATATCAGCCAATCGAATTTGAAGCGTTCGGATTTGGAAAAAAAACAAATAACGAAATCCACGTTATAAGAGATTACGCTTTCGGGCAATTTTATTTCGCTAATCCGCAATATTTGGCGGCACTTCCTTACATTCAATTAGAAAATGAGCTTTCTAATTATTTTGTAAATCACGTTAAAAATGGTTTTTCTGCAGGTCATGTTATCAATATGAATATGCAAGAGCCAGATGATGAAATGAAGGCAAAAATAGTCGCTGATATTAAACGTAAATTGACTGGAAGCTCAAACGCTGGAGAAGTAATTGTTAGTTTCAATTCAAGCAAAGAATATGAGACCACAGTTAAAAGAATTGAGGTAAGCGATGCACAT
>JAKPEO010000109.1 GCA_029551925.1 bacterium | reverse complement strand
AATTTTAAGCCCGAACCTGTATCCACATATACAGCTATCGCATTTGTATTTATACCAGAATTTGCATCGCTGTATGTTACTATTATCTCCGGCGTTGTCTCAATTGTCGATATTGTGTTCCAATAACTATTTATCACTGGCAGCGTTGTATCAAAATTACGTCTATAAATAATAGAAGAATCAGATAATAGCCCAGCCGTATCTCTCGTAATAAAATAAAAAGTATGTGTTTCTTGATTTGTGAATGTATAAACATAATTTATTGTTGTATCAGAAAAATCTAAAATCGTATCATAAAATGTATTGTTCACATAAACTAATACGCTGTCAGATTGATACTGTTTAGTTATTGTGAATGTGGCCGCTTGATGATTTGTACAAATATTATCTAAAAAATTTATCACTATCGGAGGCGAAGGTTTATATTCAAAATAAATTAGGAATGTGTCGTATCTTGAAATTTTGTTAAAGCCAATTTGACTTAATGTTGTCTTACGCGGTTCTACAGTATTCCATAATATTGTTGTAGAATCAAAAGTCGCTAATGCTGTGCAAGTAATTGTTGCTATTTTTACAACAAAATTTGTAAGCGTCGCTTCAAGCGACGGATATTTTTTTATAAAAAAAGAAAAATTAATCACGCCTGTTGTGTTGGAAAAAGAATAGGAGTTCAACGAGATTGTAATAACCTGCCCATTAGAATCTGTAAAATTTGCATTAGAGTTAGAAAAATACGAAATTACACTTTTATTTAATGCAATAGTATCAACTGCAAAAAACGCAGTATCAAAATTCAGATACAGACCAATTACATTAAAACTATCGGAAATTTCTGAACAATGAATATATACATCAATTGCAAAAGTATCATTGGTTTTTGCAATATGCGTATCAGATATATTATTTAACGGATTTATTAGATATACGCGCGTAGTAGTATCGCTTGCCAATATTCCTTTATTTGATATAAATAAAACAAATATGATTAAAAATATAAATTTATACAAAACACGCATATTAAATTATAATTCTATAAAAAAAAATAAATTTTTCAATATAAAAATCAGAAATTAGAAATTTAAGAGTGCAGTCATATAAATTGTTCAAAAAAATTAAGTGATATTAGCCAGAAACAAAAATCTACAATTACAAGGCCGCTGTAAAATCTGGGATTAGAATATCATTTTTTTAAGTACCATTTTGTTTTTCATTTTTTTAATAAAATCTAAAAATGACAAATAAAAAAACGCAGAAGGTGATTAATAATAGCCGCAGGGATAAACCTGCAGCAGAAATAATCATAAATCAACATTAACCACAAAGTAATTGAATAAAATAATTTTTTTTTTCTTCTTCGTGGTTTATTTTTCCTTTGTGTGATTGTTAATAACTCATCAGAGTTATTAAAGACGCTTATAAATAAAACGGAATTTATTTATTAATTTGTTTTAACCTAAATTCCCGCTTTTTGTATAACTATGCAGATCAAACAGCATAAAACACATCATTTTTATGATTATAGTTATAAATTTTTGGGAATTTAGGTTTTAATTCACAATGTCGTTAATAAAGACATTTTTTGTTCTTCTTGGATTGTGAAAATATGGAAAACTTTTTTTAAAGTTTTCCATATTTTCACAATTTCGCTTTATAAAAAAAAGGAAAAGCCCTATATTATTTTTTTGTCTATTTTTTTTTTAGTTCATTATAGTCAGTATCATTAATAATAAACAAAAAAGTTAATTTTTTAGAATTTATTATTTATTGAGTTTTTGCCGTTTTTCTACTATTTCAGTAGCGATTTCGTGCGGCACGCGTTCATAACAATCTAAATACATATTATACGAAGCGCGGCCTTGCGTAATAGAGCGTAATTTAGTTGCATAGCCAAACATTTCAGCGAGCGGCACGCGCGCTCTTACCACTTGATTACCGCGCACAACATCTATTGCTAAAATCTGTCCGCGACGCTGACAAATATCGCCTGTAATATCTCCTAAATATTCTGCTGGCGAAGTAATATCGACATTCATAATAGGTTCGAGTAATGCTGGATTCGCGGCTAAAAACGCTGATTTAAATGCTTGCGAAGCGGCAATTTTAAATGCCATTTCAGATGAATCTACTTCGTGATATGTGCCGTCAAATAAAATCACACGAACATCTACAACAGGAAATTTTGCATACGCTCCTTCTTTCATTGCTTCAAGTATCCCTTTTTCAATTGCGGGAATGTATTCTTTGGGTATTGCGCCTTGTCTGATATTATTAACAAATTCAAAGCCGCCGCCAGGACCAGTCGGTTCTAATTTTATAAATAAGTGTGCATATTGTCCGCGACCGCCTGTTTGTTTAACATACTTATGTTCCTTTTCAATTGGTCTAATGATAGTTTCGCGATATGCTACTTGCGGCTGACCGATGACAGCTTCGACGCCGAATTCGTGTTGCAATCTATCTACGATAATTTCAAGATGCAATTCGCCCATCCCGCTAATAATTGTCTCATTTGATTCAGTGTCAATTTTAACTTCAAAAGTCGGGGCTTCTTCTGCTAATTTCTGTAAGCCCATACTCAATCTATCGCGGTCAGTTGTGCTTTTTGGAGCAATAGCAATAGAAATAACAGGTGTAGGAAATTCTATTGATTCTAATAATACTGGTCGGTCTTCATTGCATAAAGTATGCCCTGTAAAAGTATTAGTCAACCCTACTCCTGCTCCGATTTCGCCAGCATATATTTCTTCGCGATGTTCGCGTTTATTTGCATGCATCTGCAAAATTCTACCGATTCTCTCACGTTTTCCTGTTGTAGTATTTAAAACATAACTGCCGGCTTTCAGCATTCCGGAATACACTCTAAAATACACCAGTTTTCCGGTGTGTCTATCGCTCATTACTTTAAATGCTAATGCAACAAACGGCTCATCATCGCTTTGTTTGATTTCTATTTTTTTATCTTTATCTTCGGGGTCAAAACCAATAATATTTTCAATATCATTTGGCGCTGGCAGATAATCAATTATTCCGTCTAATAATCGCTGAACGCCTTTATTTTTAAATGACGAACCGCAAAATACTGGAACAATAGAATTTTTAATAACAGCTTTACGCAGCGCGGCTTTTAATTCGTCAACTTCTATTTTTTCACCGTTCAAATATTTTTCCAATAAATTCTCATCTATTTCTGCTATGCGTTCAAATAATATTCCACGATATTTTTTTACAATATCTTCCATTTCAGCAGGCACCGGCTTTTCTTCTATTCTAATGCCTATATTGCTCTTGGCGTCATCATAATAATACACTGCTACTCTACGCACTAAATCAATAACGCCTTCAAAATTTTCTTCAGCGCCAATCGGCAATTGAAAAGGCACAGCATTGCAATTTAATCGTTCTTTCATTGCATCTACTACTCCAAAAAAATCAGCACCAATTCTATCCATTTTATTTACAAATGCTATTTTTGGCACTTGATATTTGTCAGATTGTTTCCATACAGTTTCTGATTGCGGCTCTACTCCACCAACAGCGCAAAATAAAACTACCGCGCCGTCAAGCACTCGTAAGGAGCGCTCTACTTCAACAGTAAAATCCACATGTCCGGGCGTGTCTATAATATTAATTTTATGATTTTTCCAAAAACAAGTCGTAGCTGCTGATGTGATTGTAATGCCACGCTCTTGCTCTTGTTTCATCCAGTCCATAGTGGCAGTGCCATCGTGCACTTCTCCTAATTTATGCGTTTTACCTGTAAAAAACAAAATGCGTTCGGTTGTAGTGGTCTTACCTGCATCAATATGCGCCATAATCCCAATATTTCTTGTTTTTTCCAAACTATAATCTCTTGCCATTTTAACTAACTCCCATTCTCAAAAAATTTCAAATATAATTTTTGCAATAAAAAAAAATAAATGTGTCGGCAAAAAAAATCAAGCGACACATTTAATAACACAATTAAAAATTTTGCGAAAATAATGATTAATAATAAAAATTAATCATTCGTTTCGGAATAAAGTTGCGGCTTATTTGAATTAAATTAAAAACACCGTATCAAAATAAAGATACAATATTTCATTTTTTTAGCAGAAAAAATGAATTAATATTACAAAATCTATTCTTCTGTTTCCGCCTCAACAATCACTTTAATTTCCGGTTCAATACCCGGATACAATCTTATTTTTACTTTATATTCGCCTACTGTTTTTATCGGCTCTGTTAATAATACTTTTTTCTTGTCAACTTCTACTTTTTGTTTTGCTAATTCTTCGACTATATCTCCTACACTAACAGATCCAAATAATTTTCCTTCTTGATTAACTGTTTTCTTTTTAAATGAAACAATTAAACCTTCTACAACGCTTGATAATTCTTTTGCTTCGTTTTCTTCTTTTATTGCTTTCAGTTCTAATTGTTTTTTATGCTGTTCAATATATTTCAAATTCGCAGGCGTAGGTATCAATGCCTTATTTTTAGGCAATAAATAATTACGAGCATAACCATCTTTTACTTCAACAATAGCACCGACGCTCCCTAAATTCTCGATTTTTTCTTTCAGAATAACTTTCATTTTTTCTATGCCTCCACACTTTCGACTTTTTTAACTTTACTAATTAATTACATTTTTTTTATTTAGATTACAGTAAAAAGATAAATTAATTATTAGCGCAGTTTATCAGTAGTATATGGTAAAAGCGCTAAATTTCTCGCGATTTTTATCGCGTTTGTTAGTTTCCGCTGATGTTTAGCGCAAACGCCTGTTATTCTGCGCGATAAAATTTTTCCGCGATAAGATAAAAATTGTTCTAATAAATTCAATTCTTTATAATCAATATATTTATCCGGGTCTTTACAAAACGGACACATTTTAGTAGTGCGTTTTTTTATTACAAAAGCCATAAAAACATTCCTCCAAAAAATATTTATTAAAATGGTATATCTTCTTCTTCACCATCTACTATATCGCCGCTATTTTCAGCGGCAGTTAATGGCTGAACATTATCAGCAGCCCCTGCATTTTTTCCGTGCTCTGAATTTTCGTCAATTGCTCCTAAACTATCTAAAAAAGAAATTTTTTCTGCTAATACTTCAATTTTTGTGCGTTGACTGTTATCTTCTTTTGACTGCCATTTATGCATTGTCAGCGAGCCCTCGACATATATGCCTTTACCTTTTTTGAAATATTGGGCGCAAAATTCAGCTAACTTATTCCATGCGACAACATCTATAAATAATGTTTCTTCGATTTTATTGCGACGCCTGGTATTGACCGCTATGCAAAAACGCGTTACTGCCGCGCCTTTTGGCGTATATTTCAATTCCGGCGTATGAGTCAATCTGCCTATCAAAATTACTTTATTAAGATTTTTCAATCCTTCAGCCATTATTTTATTATCCTTAATTATTAATGCTGAACTTTGATTATCATATAACGCAATAGCCGCATATCGTAATTTAATCGTTCGCGCAATGCCGACAATACTTTATTATTGGCATTAAATACGATTAAACTATAAATACCGCTTGTTTTTTTCTTGATTGGATAGCAGAAGTTTCGCGCGCCAATGGTCATTTTATCTACTATTTCACCGCCGTTATTTGCGATGATAGTCGCCATTAGTTCGCCTAATTTCTTATACTCTTCCTCGTCCAACTGCACATCTGTAATATACATACATTCGTATTTACGAAGCATCAAAAACAACCCTCCTATGGATTTAATTTCATTTACCAAAAAAATATTTCGGCAATTATATATAAAAAAAAAAATATTGCAACTATTTTTTTATTTTTTTTTTTTGGCAAAATAATATTAAAGCGCGCTCTGTTATAATTTTTTTTAAGAGCGAGCAGGAGTAATTTAATATTATTTTTTTATTGAATTCCTAAAAATCTGACAATTGCATTTGTTATTAACGAATAAATAACCCTCCCTACTAATTTATCGTGCGCGTCAAATTTTTTTAATTGTTCGACTTTATTGGACACTGTTATCCCGCCGATAATTTTATCATTATAAATTAATGGACCTGATAATTCATAACCGCTGCGCGGCACATCTGAAATAACAAAATTATTATGCTGCACAGCAAGCCCTAATTCTCCTTCTCCGATAATAATATGGCGGTCATAAGCCGCCTGTCCTTCTATATACACACCGCTTGCGTCAATGCCGTAAACTCCATATAAAAACTGTTGGCTATCATCTATAAGATAAATCATTACTTCTTTGCACACAAAAATTTTTCTGAGCCATTCGCAAATAATTTTTAAATTTTCATTAAAATCTGTTGATATGAACAATTGCTTGTTCATCTCTATAATACTGAATATTTCTGATTGTGTCAAATCTGTTTCAAGTTGCTTTTTTAGTTTTTCACTTTGACGCATTTCAAATTCTTTTATTGTATGTTGTTTAGTTGTTTCAATAACCTTCTTCTTTTCAGCAAAAAAATAAGACGATACTTCCGTATTAAATGTATTATTCAAATAAATAGCGATTATTATCATAATTACAATCGCTATTATCGTGACAGATAAAAGCGCAAATTGTAAAACTCTCGTTTTTTCTTCGACTTTATCCCAAATATAACCTATTCGGACAATTCCGACAGGCGGCGTGCCGACTGTAACTAAAACTTCTTTGATATTCTCGCCTGAAAATAATTTATATTCATCTCTGACCTTTACTAATTCTTCCTGTTTATCTAATTTTTTTCGCAATACATCTATTGTCTTATCTTTAAATTCATTAGAAATTACTGTTTTTATTGGGCGCTTGCTCATATCTAAAATACTGACATAACCCAATGAAAATTCATCGTGAAAATTATTCATCATTGCAGTTAGATTTTCTGTGATAGTGGAAAAATCTTGCTGCATCAGCGCTACTGTATTAGATACTGCAAAAAGATTTGGAATACTATAAAAATACTGCTTTTCAATCAAAGTTTTTTCAATAATTTTATTTGATACAATTATAACTAATATGCTGTAAACAAAAATCAAAATTCCAATAGTAATTAATATCTTCTTGCTAAAATTAAACATTATTCAAACCTTTTATTGAATAAACACTTTGTCTTTTATTGAATCGTAAATTTTATCAATACCATATACATTTTTCAAATCTTCAATTGTTTTATATGAACCGACACGCTCGCGATATTTAACAATCAGCATCGCATCTAACTTACTAATATTCAACCTATTTTCTAATTCGTCAACATTCGCTGTATTCAAATTTACTTTATTTGTATTTAGTGAAAAATTTGGCGCGGGAGGCGGCGTAATATTATTATTTAAATGACTATCAAAAGCATTCGTATTCTGTTCCATTTCTATTTTTGAAACATCAAATGTCATATTTGCTTGCGTATTATTACTGCTGCGCGACTGCTGCGGATTATGGAAATATCTATAATTTTCCTGAATCTGCGTTTTTTCTTTTAAATCGCCGATTGTTATTACTTTTGCAAGATATTCATCATAATAAGATGCCGGGATGCCATTTGATACAAAATAATATCTCACTTGCTCGCGGTTTTTAAAATAACCTAATTCATTTCGCTTTTCTATTATTTTTTGAGCAATCATATAATCCAGTCCTTTAATTCTTGAAATTTCATCAATCGTCGCTAGATTGATATTGATATTCAACTGAGTATTATTAACTAACTGCAAATACAAATCGTCTCTTATCGGCACGCGTCTGCCATTAAAATTGACATTTATAAATTGCAATTGTTCATAACTCGCTATCGGCCCATATTGTTCGCGATAATTAATTATCGCATTTGCCAACGCTTCTGCAAAACGCGGAGCATTGTCTTTTGCGAGCCATTCAGGCATCGAACGCTTAATATTATAATCGCTCATTCCCAATTGTCTATTGCGCTCAAAATAATTTTCTACTAATACATTATAAATATTAGTCAAATACATCTGCATAATTTCAGAACGCGAAGATGTATTTAAATAAAAATTATCGAAAATTATATCACTGTATTTGTCCTTAACATTTCTTGATATTTGCTCGCTTTGTATCGGACCGTCTATTATATAAGGAGTAATAAATATCAATAATTCCTTATTAATAGATGATTTTGATGTCTTACGAGTCAGCATATTGACAAGAGGCACTTTATCAAGAAAATCGAAAAACGGCAATTTTGATTCGTTTACTCTATTTTCTCGTTTTATTATACCGCCAATAACTATCGTCTGATTATCCGCTAAATAAAACATATTTTGCACAGTTCTTGAAGTTGGCGACGGCGGCAATCCTAACGATTTATCATAATCAGCAGGTAAAGTCGCAATCTGCAAATCTACATTCAACAATACTTCTCGTTCATTATTAATTTGCGGAACAACTTTTAATGACAATGGTATTTCTGTTTTATCAGGATCAACTGGTTTAAATATGCCGTTTTCATCTTTTTCATATTTTGGCGTCTGAATAATATCCTTTAATTCTACAAACGCCGGCTGATTATTTAATGTCAATACCTTTGGATTTGACAACACTTCAGCGCTTGACCGCATCTTTATCGCTTGTAATATAGCACTCATTTGTTTAGCGTTTATTGTCACCCAGAACGGCGCGCCGCTAATCAAGCCCGGTTGGAAGCCGCCGCCTGCGCCAGTTGCATTAACTCTGTCAATAGGCCGTCCGTCAGCGCCGGGATTAGAACTTGTAGCGCTTGTAAAATAATTGTATCTATCAACGCCTAATATTCCATTGATCCCGAACGCTTCGTCATTTGTTACTTCACGCTCTACTATCATTACTTCAATCATTATCTGTTTTTCACGGCGGTCTAATTGTTCTATCAACCGTTCAATCTGCGGCATTAAATTTCTGAATGTAGTTATAATTACAGCATTTGAACGCTCGTCATATGCGACATTTCCGAAAATCGTTCCGTCTTTTGCATCTATTGAAGTAATACTGTTTTTGATAACTTTATCCAAAATTTCATTTATTTTATTCACTTTTATATTGTTCTTTGTTAATTTATCTGAAACACTCGCGTGTTTTAAATAAAAAATCTTTGTAATCATCCAATTACTATTTTTTGCATTATCGTCCATCTTCTCAATTACTTCTTTTAGTTTCTTTATATTAGCTGGAAAATCGCGAATAATAACAGAATTTGAAACATAATCAAATACGATATTTCCGTCTTTTGATTTAATTGTATCAAAATTATTAAATGTGCCTTTTAATGCGCCAACTTCCATATTACGCAATGGTATAACTTCCGTGGGCATCACAAGATTCGCTTTACGCGCATTTTCAATTACATCATACGGCATATCTAATGACTTCAATAATTTAAAAATTTCATCAATTATATGACGTTTATCGCGTACTACAACAGCATTGATATTTTTAATAAATGTAATACTTCCGGCTTTTGACAGCACAGGTTTTATTATATCGTCTTTTAATTTTTCAACATCGTCAACTGACACATTTTTCAACTTATACAAATCCGCTTGCAGACCGTCGAGTTTTCTATCAGCTAATTCTGGGATATCCAATATTTTTACGCGTTTTGAAAAATCAGTAATTTCATTTGATGTGCCAATAACCAACACATCTTCTTTGCCTGTTTTTGATTTCAAGCCGGCGACATATAAAGGTATTGAATAATCATATTGTTTAAAATAATCTTCAAATTGCTGTGGTGAAATGTATTTTAATGTCACGCGCTCTAAATATATATCGCGACCGACAAAACTTTCAAAATTTATTTCAATGTCTTTACTTAATACTTCTTCTATAAATTCATTGACAAATTCCATTATTTCGCGCACCGCTTCTTTATGACCGATAACCAAAATTTTATCAGCTGCGGATAACAGCATATATCTACGCGGGTCGCGTATAGTCTTTTTATATACTTTCTGGTCTTTTACTTCTTCTTCAAATTCGCCGCCTACCTGAATAAATCGTCCGTCGTCTTTATTCCCTTCTAAATTCGCTTTTAATGACCGGCTGTTTTGAATAACTCGCATAAATTCTAATGGCGGCACCTGCGGATATTTCGATAAATCTATAATCGCTGTTTGCTTTTCGCCGGATTCTTTGACATCTAATTCTTTAATTATTGACTCTATTACTTTATGATTACCTTCTGTTGTCTGAATCAAGAGCATTCTTTTAGACGGAAAAACTTCTATCTTTGCATCGCTTTGCAATTGAAATTTTCCGACTGCATCTTCCGGCGCATCCGGTGCCTCAGCTACTGGTAAATTTGTCGGTTGAGCCACTGCTGATTGCTGCGGCTGCTCCGCTGCCGCTTTATCAGTTTTTTTAGTTGTTGTTGTTTTTTTAGTGCTGCTCTTTTCTTTTCTTGCCGCTGCCGCTATCTCTTCGCGATTCTTTGTCATCAGCCCTTCAAGTAAATTTTTTACTGCTTCCGCTTCGGCAAATGTTAATTTGTAAATCTTTAAATATTCTCTACCGCTTTTAGCAGATATATCAAATGCTTTTATAATCTGCAATAATTTTCGAACATTGGATTTGCTGTCAATTATTATAAAACTATTTGTGTTTTGTTCGTATGTAATTCTGCCGTTCGGCGAAACTAATTCTCTAATAGTATCGAGCATTCGCAAGCCGTCAACATTCATCAATTGCACAATTTGTGTAATAAAATTATCGCCTATTCCAAAATCTTCATTATAATCACTTTTTATAGGCAGCGGACTTTGTATTGATTTAGCTTTTTGCATTATTTTCATTAAATTTCCGGACTGCACACGCGTTAAATCATTCATATCTAAAATCGTATCTAATGCTACAATTGCTGGAACATCTATTAGATGTAAATTCACTTGCTTGCCAGCAACATCTTCTTCAGCATAACTTATATTCCAATCGCCTAACTCTGCTAATGTCCTTATAACATCAACTAATTCCGCGCCTTTAAAATTTATAGTCACTAACCGCGGCGCAACATTTACAGTAAAATTCACTGTTCTTAATGTTTTTGATATTATATTGAAATTAGCGTAATTTAATAATTTTACTGGTACATCTGTAAAATAAATATTTTCATCTGATACATACAAAGTATTCAAATGCGGCATAATTTCAACTTTGCCTGATTGCTTAAGTGAAACATACACATCATCGCGCAATGCGTTTAAATTCAATGTATCTGCTGTTTCATAAATCATTACGCTAATATCATTATTTGTCTTTAAATCTAATCCTTTAATAAATGTTTCCACTGCTTCTGATAAACTAGCGGTTGAAGTCACTACAAGTTTAGTCGGTAATTTCGCCGGCTCATCTATTAAAATGCTAGCTTTTAATATTTTCATTCCCGGCTCCATTCCTACAAAAAATCTATCGCAGCGCGCTATGCTATTGCTATCAGTATATGTCACAACTTCATTATCGTATGGATTATCAAGATTAACATCTATTTTACAATCGCGATTAATAGTAGAAAATATTACAGGCACTCCTTCGCCAACAGGATTGTCATCTTTATCTAATACTTTAACAACAAATGGTTCGTTATTTGGGTTATTAATATTTAATTTTTGATTATCGCCAGAGACTTTCACTATTTTATGCGGTTTGCCCGGAACGCTGCCAATACTGATTATCTTCACTACGCTGTTATCTTTTAACGGATAAATCTTTATAAGATTCTCGCCTAAAACAGGACGC
This sequence comes from bacterium, assembly GCA_029551925.1. Taxonomy (GTDB): domain Bacteria; phylum JAGOBX01; class JAGOBX01; order JAGOBX01; family JAGOBX01; genus JAKPEO01. Next base: position 65,003 of record JAKPEO010000109.1, on the reverse strand, counting down.
ACAATGAAATTCAGAACTTTCGCTATTCCGAAATCATCAGTAATTAATTCCGTTAAATTATAAATGCCTGCATCTGTTTTAAATCCGGCTAATTCTGTAATCGATTCAAATATTATCCGCTCATTTGCCGCAGGTTTGCCCTCTTTTAAAAGTTTCACTACTATCGGCTGCTTGTTTACTAATCCCATCTGTTGAGCAGGATCATAACTCACTACTTCAATATCGAATTTTTCAAGCGGCAGCCCTAAATCTATATTTTGAGCGACAATTTGTCCTGTATTTCTTAATGGCGGTTGCGCAATGTTTATAGCATTCGCTATATCCACTACAATTTTATTTTTTACGCGAGTAATGGAAATATTGGTATTCCAATTTGCTAAATCCACTACTACTCTCGTTGTCTTTACAGGCACTTCGCGATATTGTGAATGCCGTATTCTGCGCACTATCCCTTTATTCAACTCAAATCTTTTGCCGCGCGGCAAATAATTCGTCGCGTCAATAACATCAATAACATACATTGGCCACGGCTCGCGCAGACGCTCGATTACATAATTACAATTTTCGTCAGCATCTATTATTATTTGCGTTGTATCTTGAAAAAATAAGACTTCAATTTTTGATACAGAACGCGGTGCTTTTGTCTGCGGCAATCCGAAAGTTTTATAATTATCCGCATTCAGCGACTGCGGCTGAGCAAAATATGATATATCTTCTGCGACATTTTGATTTTGAGCTATTCGCACTTCTTGTGAAGCGGGAATAATTAGCTGCGGCTTAATAGCAGGCAGCGCCGCATTTTGCTGCTGCGGTTGAGGCGATTGTGACGGCAGCTGCTGCTGAATATTCACGCCGCTTATCACTTCTGACCGAATTTTCTCGCCCTGCGCTTTTAATTCTGTCAGCGGATTTACATTTACATTTGCATTTTGTGATGGCATTACAGCAGTAGTAGATGCCGGCTGACGAGACGGTTCAGATAATTTACTTTTTCCGATAGTATCGCGTTTGACAATAGAATCAACTAATAAATTCAATATTCTATCATTCGTCGGCTCTTCTTCAAATGCTTTTTGCAATAATTCCGCTGCTTCAGAGTATTTGCCGCTGTCATAATATTGTTTTGCCATATCTAATAGTATTTGACTTTTGCTCTTCTGTTGATTGGCATTTATAATATTAACGCTAAAAATCAGCAATAGTATTACTCCGCAAAATAACGATTTTTTTAAATTTATCATTATTGCCTCCAATTAAAATTAATATCTATATCTAATTTAATATTTTTTCCTTTAATTTTTTGTCTTCTATTTTTTCAAATTCTAAATCGTAAATTTTTGATAAATCCGTTAATTTTAAATTCCTTGACAGCGCATAATCTTTTAAATAGTCATTATGTTCTTTTATTGCTTCGCGCTTTATTAATTCAAAATCAATAATATATACATTCAACTTTTTTTCAAATAACATATTAGAAATTTCAAAATTATCCGCTGTTTCTAATATCATATAATTGTTAAATATCTTAATTTTTTTTATTTTATCATTTATATTTTCTTTCAAATATTCCTGCATAATTAGCGCAGTATCAAATTTAATTGTCACACCGCTATTATTTTCAATTCTATTTATTTCTAAACTGTTGTCTTTGCCGCTAAAGCATAAAATAATTTTATAATTATATTCATTCTTGGTTTTTAACAGCAAAAAATTATTTAGTTTCTTGATATTTTTTATTTCTAAATCAGCGGATATTTGCTCCCATTTTTCAAATTCGTTTAATACTATAAAATTTTCAATCTGTGTCCTGTCAATCAAATAATCTTTATTATTTATTTTCAATATCACATTATCAATTAAATTACTCATTGGGCTATCATTATAATCAAATAATTTTAAATTACACTCAACCATAAAATCATTACTTTTTTTTATAGTCATTAGCGCATTTTTTATAGACGATTTTGATAATGGTAAATCAAGACCGCTGCCTATCTTTTTTCTTGTTTTTATAACAACGTTTTCGCCAACATATTCGCAATCTATTTCATAGCCGCTGATTTTTTCTAATTTAATAATATCCTTTATATACGCTATATTTTCATATTTTTTTTCGACAAAATAATCAGGATATTCCATACTGCTGAATTTTAAATTTAAGAATCCAGCCGCTTTTTCAATTTTATTATTGAATTTATCAAACATATCAATCGTAAAATTCAAATAACCTTCGTCACTAATACAAGTGTCTGATTTTATCTCTATTTTCGACGGCTGCTCTTCTTCAATATTCAATGAAATATCAGTTAATTTTCTACCTTGGATTTTATCAATAACCGCAAAATCTCTACGCCCTGCAATTTCAGTATAAAAAACAAAAATCAAGGCATCATCTGTTTTTTTGATTTCTCGCAAAACTAAATTATCGCGTTCATTCAACCCAGCAAACAAATAATCTGACTGCTTTGTTATTTCGCGATTTTCAAAAATTTCAGTTATTGGTATTACATTATCATTTTCATCTGAAAATATTAATTTGATTTCAAATTCTGCGCCGACTTTGATTGTATCAGTTCCCAAAATAACGCTGCATTTTTTTAATTCCGCAGATTTTACTATTATGCTGCCAGTTCGTGTAATCAAGCCGTTGTCATTGTCAATTAGAATTAAGCTTATCACTCCGCTTTTATTATAACGCACCGCGGCCTTTAATTTATTGTCAACAAAATTCGTTTTTGGGATAATCACAGGCTCTAATTGATTATCATCGCCAGTTGAACGCAAAATAAATTGCCCGTCTAATAAATCGTTGGCATTTGCATCAACAACATTGCCAGCATCATCTACATAATAAATTGTCAAATAAAATCTCTGACCTGCAATTACTTCCGTATCGCATTCAGCAATCAACTCGAAAGCACAAACGCTTTCATTAAATTCTTTTAAAAAAAATAATAGTAAAAAAAAAATAACCGCTGTTTTTACTAATAGTCCCTTATTATTCTTCGTCATCTGCTTCATTAGTTTCTGTTTTTTCTGCTCCAACTGCCATATCGCTGCTGTTGCTTTTCATCTGCTGCGCCGCTGTATCTATTTTAAACGGATCTATTGTCTCGCCGCGTTTCCATCTTGATAAAAATTCTTCTGCCGGAAAATTAATAAGAGTATCTTTATACCCTGGTCGAGATAATAGCACGCTGTCTTTATATACTTTTTTAACAAGTATTGAAGTCCCGACTAATCTTCTGCCTTCTTTACCGTAATAAGATTCGCCAGTAGGTCTCTGAATAAATACAGCGCCCGGAGTATTCGCTTTACCGTAAACTATTCCTTTTATAGTATAGCCCTCTAATGGCGGTAATTCAGTCGGCAATGAAATTAATCCGTCGTCATCTTCTTCTTGAACTTGCTCTACTATTTTTTTCTTCTGCTCTTTTTTATTGTCTTTCTTTTTTTCTTCTTCTAATTTTTTAGCCGCCTCGCGTTTCGCTTGTAATTCAGGATTAATATAAATATTGTTTTTTATAATTATTTGATATTCTTCTGGTATCTGTATTTCTTGCGCTATATCAAATGCTTCATGCGGCTCGATTTCTATCTTTTTTAATTCAATCGGTCGCGGATGTAAAATCTTTTCATAATTTTCTCTGTTTGAATAAGTGTCAAATATCCCCATTAATAAATATACATCTATCAATATAAAAATTATGGCTAATGTTAATACAACATTTATCTTTTTATTAATGTTCTGCCAAATTTTCTTTAATGATTCCATTTTTATTCCTGTAAAGCATTTGGTTTTAACATATAAAACGAAACACTCATATCTACATTAAATATTGTTTTCTCTTCGTTAGTTGGCGAAAAATTAAATTGTTTAATATCCAAAATATTGTCGTATTTATCGAATGCGTATAATAATTTTATCAATGTCTCTATTGGCAGTGGCGCTGACGGCTTTATATTCATCTTCACTTCTTTATATACGCCTTCTGTGCCTTCAACTTCGCCAGCATACGACAATGAACTAAATTTTATTCCTAATCTTTCGCCTAACTCCTCTAATCTGCCTATTAATTCATATGTGCGTTTGTTGCCCGGCTCTTCTTCTGGAAAATACTGTTTTAATTTTTGGACATCTGCATCTAATTTTAAAATATCTTCGCGCAATTGATTTAATGTCTTATAATTCTTTTGCGCTTCGCTTATTTTTTCGCGATGCTCTTTTATTTTTTCTGTCAATTCATTATATTTAGGCATTATAGTATCATAAATATAGTATAATGCCGCTATTACGACAAACACGCCTAAAAAAATCAACATTTTCTTTTCTTTTTCTTGTAATGCCATAAGTTATATTTTTATAAATAAATTTTATTCTTCTTCGGCTTCAGAATCATCTTCGCTATTATCAGTTTTTTTAGTTTCTTTTTCTTCTTGCGCCGCTGCTGCTGGTTGTTTCGGAGATTCTTCTTTCTTCACTTCGTTTTTTTCTTCTTCCGTTTTTGCGCTTTCAATATAATGCTTGACATCGGCTTTTAAAGTAAACTCTATGAATGTTTCGCCGTCTATAACTTTTTCCTGCTGCTGCGGTCGTTCATTTTCAGGAACTGAAAAATGTTTAGATTTATTCAATGCCCTAATAAAATTCGTAATCATATTATATGTCTTTGTATAACCTACTATGGTGATACTTTTCTTTTCTTGAAAATTTATTCTGTCAATCCAAATGTTGCCAGTATATATTCCGTCAAATTTATTATTCAATAATTCAGATAATTCCGCTAATACATCAAGCCACCGCGCTTTTTCATTTTGGATATTTTCAATTATCCCTTTTATTTTTTCAAAATTTGCTTTCTTTTCTTTTGCTTTGTTGACTTCGTTTATTATTTGTTCATAACTAAAATTCACGCCGGGTTCGCCGCTCGGTATGCGCTGCGCGCGATATTCTTCTTCTAAATATCTTAATTCTGCTTCTTTTTGCTTTAATTCAAAATAAAATTTTACGCTGTATTCGAGTAATGCTAATACTAAAAATATTACTAATAATACAACATTTTTCTTTTGCTTCGCTTGTATTCTTTTATAAATAATTTCTTCTGGTAATAAATTAACATTTATCGGAAATACCGGGAAAATATTATGCATTCCTAAACCTAATGCGACGCTATATTCATTTGAAGTTTCATTAATATTTTTTGTTTCTATATTCAATACCGGATTAAATATTTCTACTTGCAGACCCAATTTTTTTTCTAAATATTTGTCAAGTCCGTTCAATTTCGCTGAACCGCCAGTCAACAAAATTTTATTAACTTGCATACCGCTCATCTGTGATTTGAAGAAATCAAATGATCGTTTAAGTTCAGTCACTAATTTATCAAGCGTGGGCTTAACATAACCAAAAATTTCTTTGCCATCTAATGAATTTACATCCAATTCGCTTTCTGTTGAAATAGCATCTAATGCCGCTGCGCCTAATGATTTGCCCGGCGGTTTTGGCGGTAAATTCAATTTTAATGGTTTATTAGCGCCTTCGGTATTTTGATTAGTATTGGTAGAATTATCAGACCCTTTTAACAAACTCGGCGGTTTCAATAAACCAGGTTTGCCTAATGGCTTTATTTCCGGTTTTTTTAACATTCCTTTTAATAATCCACCCGGCGCAGGGCTTTGCGGCGGTTTAGCCGGTGGCTGCTCAATATTATCAGATGATTTATTTTCTGCTGCTGCGCTTATATCAGGTTTCGGCAATCCGCCTATCGGCGGTTTTGGCGGAAGATTTGATTGTATAGTTTGTTCTTTTACTTCTGCGACAGCACCGCTGCCTTTTGTTTCTTCGCTGCTTACACTCGGCTTTGTCAAACCAATCGGCGGTTTTGGAAAACCAATGCCGACCTGCGGTTTTTCCGCACTCTGCGGCGCAATCGGCGGCTTCGGAACATTCAAACCGGCAGCCGGTTTCAATCCGCCTAATCCAATTGGCGGTTTGCCTATACCTATTTGCGGTTTCGCTATATCTACCGGTGCTTTCGGCTGCTCTAATTTTTCAGTTGATTGCTGTTGGTCAGTTTCCGGCTGTTCTATTTTTGTTCCCTGAACTTTGACATTTTCTTTTACGCTGCTGTCTTTTGTTTCTTCGCTGCTTATACTCGGTTTTGCCAAACCAATCGGCGGTTTCGGAAAACCAATGCCGGCCTGCGGTTTGTCCACGCTCGGCTGCTGAACCGGCGGCTTCGGAATATTCAAACCGGCAGCCGGCTTCAATCCGCCTAATCCAATTGGTGGTTTGCCTATACCTATTTGCGGTTGCGCTATATCTACCGGCGGCTTCTGTAATTCTAATTTTTCAGATGGTTGCTGTTGTTCCGCTTCCGGCTGTGACGCTACCTGCTGTTCTATTTTTTTTTCCTGAACCTCGATATTTTCTTTTGAGTCTTCGGTTTCTGCCGCCGCGCTAACACTTGGTTTAGATAATTCTATTTTGGGAATAGACGGTTTAACAATTGACGGTTTCGCGGCAATTAGCGGTTTTGATGGTATAACGGGTTTACTTACCGCAGATGCTTCGCTTTCTGTTTTTTCTGATGGAGATTTTAATAATGACTGTCCTGCGCCCGTTTCTGTTGTATCAGCAGACGGCTTACCAAGTTTGGTTGAAAATATATTTTTTACTGGTTGAGATTGCCCTGTTTTCTCTGCAGCGATGCTGTCTAAATCAATTTCAAATTTCTCTTTTTTTATTTTTTCCGCTATATCAAAAGTTACATTTAATTTTTTCTGTATCGCTTCTGTAAAATGATCGCCGGCTATCAAAGCGCTGCGCGTAAAATAAAATGAATTTCCGCTGCCTATCGTTATATCTGTCGTAGCGCTGCCTATATCTACCATTGCAATTATTTCATTTTCATTAGCTGCTTGTCCGCTAACGCGCTTTTTAGGAGTGTATGTTTTTAGTTTTTCATCTAATAAACCTTTTTGAAAACATAATAATTTAAAAAGCGAAAAACAAGTGACATCTACAAGCTCCGGCTCAAAGCCAACACTCGTCACTATATCCATTAAATCATTTAATCTATCTTGTTTTACTGCTGTCAGCAGGATTTCCATATTTTCATCGTCATAACTGATTAATTGATATTTGAACGCTACTTCGCTTAATGGAAATGGTATATGTTGCTCTGCTTCATAACTAATTATGCTGTCGAGTTTATCAAGAGGCACTGCTGCAATTGTTATTATTCTCGCAATTACATTTTGAACTGGTATTGAAAAAATAATTTTATTATATTTTTTGAGATTTAATGACGCCACGCATTCTTTTATTGCTGAAGCAATTATTTCTTTCTCTCGCTCCGGCTCTTCGTTTTTCTCAATACGAAATGAAACAGAATTTTCAAAAGTCGTTTTTACTTTCTTGGCAGTACCTTCCATTACAAGCATTTTAACTGATGAAGAGCCAATATCTATTGCTAACAGATTTTCTTTTTTCTTAAACAACTTCATAAAAATATGCGCCTTTTTTTAGATACTTAACTGACTGTGTTAGCCGCCCGCTAAATGTTAATTAAATTCTATTTTATAAATATTAAAAAAAAAATCAAATGATTTTTTTAGAAAATACCAGGCTCAAAATAACCGTATTCATTTCCTTCTAAATCGCAACGAACTGAACCAATAACAATGCTTTTAATTTGAGAAGCATCTACATTTGATTGCAAATAAATATTCTCTCGCGCAAAATCAATTTTTTCTAAAATACCGCTGCCTATATAATCATTATTTTCATTTAATAATCCTACTAAAACATTCGCTTCTTGCCCAGCAACGAATATTTTTAATTTCCCAAATTTTTCAGCTAATTCTTTTTTCTTTTTAGAATCTATCTGTTTTTTCAATACTACTAATGTTCCTTCGCGCTTGCTGTATTTTTCTAAATGCAAAATTATATTGCTGAAATTTTCAGGTATTTCCAATTTTTCGCCAGTCGTATAATAACATCCGCGAAGTTTTATTTTATTTATTGACAATTTCATACTCTTGCTATTCGCCAATGCTTTCGCTAAAGCTGCTTTTCTATTCAATTTACGTTCTTCTGTTGTTTTTTCGCGGACATAATAAGACAAACCTACTTTAAAAATCCGCTGATTATTCAAATTTTTTAACAAATGTTCGCATTCATCTTTTTTTTGTATAGCCACTACTAAATCAGGATTCAATAATTCTATCTTCGCTAATTTCAATGCTCTGCCATTATCTCCATCTATTAAGCCAGTAGTATCAATCAAAACAACATTAGAATTCATTAAACCAGTAGCAACTAATTTTTTCAAGCCAATCAATACTTCCATACAATGCAAAGACGGCGAAAATCCGCCGACAAAATGAGATTTAAAAATCTTTGCATCTTGCATATTATAAATTTTATTTTCAAATATCGCAAGACCAAGCGTCCCTGTCACGCCTATATTAGATTGCCCTAAATCCGCATCTACTACTCCGACGCTTTTGTTTTGCGCTACTAATCTATTCACTAAATAATGCGTTAATGTTGATTTTCCGCTGTCTGTTGCGCCTAAAATTAATATCGTATTCAAATTATTTTTTACAATTTTTTCAACTAATTTATCCCAACTTACAGGTATCGGATAACCGTTTACTTCCGTAACGCCTTTCGGATAATTTTCCGCCACTTCGATTTTGCCCTGTTTCAATACCATTACAGGAACTTGCTTATTTTCTGGAATAACAATTTTTTCGTCGCGGTCAGGTTGAGCGCCAAATATTTCAAATATGCCTTCTTTAAAAGTTATTGTATATGGCCCTTTAAAAAATAATGTTTTATTTTCATACACATTTTTAAGCATTATCAGATGCACCGCCTTCTGCGTTTTCTTTCCGCGTTTCTGGATTTAATTGTTTATCTACTAAACTATAAATTGTCTTTAATTGCGATTTTTCAAATGTTTTGCTCCGATATTCCGTCTCTTTTGAAATTTCTGATAATTTTATTATTTCAGCGTTTACATCTTTTACTGCCGCTAAATAGGTCTCCTTATCAGTATCAAACAACAAAACATCGCCTTTTTCAATATCTGAATATTCAATAGTCTTTTCTTGCGATTGCTCGAATATCTTCACTGCAAGCGACGGATATACAGGATATTTTTTATATAAAGCCATTAATTTTTTTAAAAAAAATAATTTCTTTAAATTACCAGATTCGTCATTTTCCAGTATTTCATCAATTTTTCTTATAAGTTCAATATAATCTGATTCGTTAAATGCCATAACACACAATCCCTTTTTCTTTTATTATTTAAAAATCAAAATCTACTTTTTTAATAACTAACTTATTACATTTGCGGATTTGCGCAATTGCGCAAATATGCAAACAGCTTTTTTATTAATTTGTTATTATATTTTATTTTTTTAAAAATTCAATAACCTTTTCTACTTGCGTATCCAAATGTTCTTCGCCCTGCGCTTCGTTATTTATCACTACTACCGGATATTCTTTGATTTTCAGCAATTTTTCTTTGTCATCATACAAATATGTCGCCTCCATCTCTTCGCGCGATACTAAATGATCGTCACCGCCTGCTGCGAGCGCAGCTTCATGACGCGCTACATTACGCTGCCAGCATATTTCAAAAGATACATCTATATAAATTGCCAAGCAATTAGCCAATATCTTTTTGTCAAAATTTGAAAGCGCTTCAATATAATTAGAACGAGAAAATTCAATAAATACTATATGTCCAGCGCCTTTATTTATCTTTAAAATATCAGCGTTCACTTCTTTTAATATATCATTCCATACAGCATCATTTGTCACTTTATAACCGCCATCGTCTGTCGGTCTGGAATACACACGAGGCTTGCCTTCTTTTTGTAATTTATCGTCTGTTACAAATTTATTCCATAATTTTGGAAAATCATCAACTCGTTCAAATGAACTCGCTAAATTTTCTTCCTTTAATCTTTTTTCTAATTTACGATAAACCGCTGATTTTCCACAGCCCGGTCGCCCTAACATAAATACATATTTATATTTCGTTAACATAACTACCACTACTCCTTAAAAAATTTTAAATCTATAACTCTAATATTTGTCAGACGCTTCGAGCGGGCGATGGGAATTGAACCCACGACATTCAGCTTGGGAAGCTGACGTTCTACCCCTGAACTACGCCCGCGCTTTTTTTTGTATCTTAAAATAATCTCTCCGCAAAAAATTATAATCAATTATTGTATTCAATTAACATAAAACATATTATATTATCATACTTCCTTAAAATTGTCAATTCACAATTTTTTTTAAATTTTAATGCAAACAATCAGAAACATCTAAAAAATAACATCTATTAAAAACAATCCATTTGGCTCTACTGTCTTGCCAGCGCGCACACGCTCGCGCGATTTAATCAAAAAATCTATATAATCAATCGATTGTTTACCTGCGCCGATATTCAATAATGTCCCAACAATTATTCTAACCATATTTTTTAAAAAAGCATTTGCTTCAATATGAAAAATAATGGTATTTTCCGATTTTTTGACATACGCGTCAAACACCTGTCTTATTTGCGTTTTAGAATCGCAGTCTGACGCTTTAAATGCCGAAAAATCATATTCGCCAATCAAGTATTTCGCCGCTTCGTTCATTTTTTGAACATCTAAATATTTTTCATAAAACATCCGATAATTTCTTAAAAATGGCGTTGGCGGAGTTTGCTCAATATAATATTCGTAAATTCTGCGAGTCGCATTATAGCGCGCGCTGAAATCATCGCTTACAAGTTTGGCGTCTATAATTCGTATAGATTTAGGTAATTGATTATTTATGACTATTGGTATTTTTTCGAGTGGAATTTTATTATCATTAATTTTAAAATTAAAATAATTGCGGAACGAATGCACGCCTGAATCAGTTCTGCCTGCGCCGACTATATTAATATTTTGGTTATAAATTTGCGATAGAGCATTTTCAATAGTTTCCTGTATTGTAATTTTATTAGGCTGTTTCTGCCAGCCGCTGAATTCAAAACCGTCATACGATACCGAACACAGAATATTCAAGTTCGCACCACCAGCATAAAAAAATAATTAAAATTATCAAATCATAAAAAGAATATAATTTAATTTGCGGATTGACAATATTATTTTTTTGTTCCAAAAATTTATCAATTTCCATTTCGATTCTTTTCAGATAATCAGCAAAACTCTCGATTAATTTTCCGTTTAATCTAAACTTCAATTTGTCTGATAAAATAATCGCGCTAACAACCGAATAACTTGTCGCGAAAATTTCAAAAATATTGTTTTTTTTAGTTTTACTGATCGGCAGAAAATTTATATATTTTTCGATTACCGCAAAAAATATATTTTCGTCAATTGTAAGATTAATTAACTTTGAAGTTATAATCAAAAACATATATTTCAATATTGGCAATTTCCAATCATAATTGACAAAATTTTTAAAATAATAAGATGTCACCGCAATTAAAATCGATGAAATTGCAAAAAGCCAAAACTTTGAAAATAATTTGTTCACTTTAATTTTTTCATAAAAAACCACAAATAAAATAAGCAGCGCAAAAAAAATAAAAGTAGAAATTTGATTAGTGAAAATTATTAAAATCACAGATAAAAATAAAACATTTAATAATCTGATTTTTTTTTGGTAGTTCATTTAATTTGCTTCTAATAAATGCAAGCGTAAAATATTGAGAATAGTCAAAGCTGCGCGCTGTCTGATAGTTTGTCTGTTGCCGTTAAAAATATATTTATATGTAAATACTTTATTTTGTATTGCCAATCCGAAATACACTAAGCCAACAGGTTTAGTTTTTGAACCGCCTGCTGGACCTGCAATACCAGTAATAGATATACCTATATCTGCTGATGCGGTATTTTTTATGCCGAGCGCCATTTCTTTTGCTGTTTGTTTGCTAACAGCGCCGTGTTTTATAATTGTTTTTTCTTTTACTCCTAATCTTCTAATTTTTGAAATATTGCTATATACAACTACGGCTTCAACTAATACCTTCGATATTCCTGGATAATTGACTAATTTTGATGTAACTAATCCGCCTGTGCAAGACTCGGCAATAGCAATAGTTTCATTTTTTGAAATTAATAATTCTGCTACTACATCTTCAATATTTTTGTCATCATCAGTAAATACAATATTTCCAAGTATTTTTTTTATTTTTTTTTTAAACGAATTAATCGCTGGCAGCGCTTTTTTCTCTGACTCTGAGCGATACATTATTTTTATCAATATACAATCTTGTTTGGCGTAAGTTGCAATATACGGATTAGTTAAATTTAAAAATTTCTTAATTTTTTCGGCTATCGCGCTTTCGCCAAGTCCTAAACATTTTAATTGTCTAACATAAAGCCGCGGACCTTTTATTTTTTTTTTTAAGAAATTAATAACATTTTCAAACATCGGAATCAATTCGCGCGGCGGGCCCGGCAACACTACAAAAATTCTATTTTGTTCTTCTATTATACAGCCAGGCGCAGTGCCGTTTTGATTTTCTAAAATTATAGAATTTTCTGGAAAATACGCTTGTTTTTTATTCACTGAAGGCATTTGAAATTTTATTTTTTGAAAATATTTTTTGATTTTATTGAGAGTGGGATGATGTAATATTAATTTTTTATTAAGAAATTTTGTAAGCGTTTCTTTTGTTAAATCATCTGGCGTAGGGCCTAAACCGCCGGTCAAAATTATAATATCTGAACGTTGTTGGGAGATGTTCAATAATTGCAGTAATTTTTCTTCGTCATCGCTAACAGTCGTATGATAATTCACTTGTATTGCTAATTCCGTTAATTTCTGCGACAAATATTGAGCATTAGTATTTAATGTATCGCCTAATAATAATTCATTTCCGATATTTATAATTTCAGCATTCATAATTATTGTATTTTACAGCCGCAATATTTTTGCCTGTATAATTCATATTTTTTTGAAAGTTCAATACTTTTTTTATAGCCGCCGTTTTTTTTGAAATCTTCGGCAATAAAAACAATATTATATTCTTTTGCGTATTGCTCTCCAAGTGTTTTTATTAATTCATAATTTTTATACGGACTAATAGACAAAGTAGTAGTATAATATTTTATTTTTAATGCGGAAGCAAAATACGCAGCGTTTTTTAATCTTAAATCAATACACAATTCGCAGCGTTTACCTCCTTCTTTATCATTTTCAAAACCTTTAATCACTTTACGCCAATATCTATTATCATAATCTCCGATAAATAAATCGATATTTACAATAGAATTTAATTTAAATAATGCATCTAATCTCAAATTATATTCGGCGAGCGGCTCGATATTAGGATTATAAAAATAGCCGGTGATACTATATTCAGAATTCAAACATTCGATAGTTTGAGTAGCGCACGGCGCGCAACAAATATGCAGCAAACATTTTTTTTTCATTTATGCTCATAGCCCTTTTTCAAAAGTTCTAATTTTTTATTATCTTTGATTAAATATTTATTTTTTCTATTAGTCACTATTCCAATTATTTTAATTATATTTTTATTTGCTTCAATAATTTTGTTTGAAGATTTAGGTAGTATTCCGACAAAATTATAATCTTCACCGAAATTAATAATATCTTCAATTTTAATATTTAATAATTCCGCTATTTTTTTTGTTTCATAATGAATCGGTATGCGGTCAAAATACAATTCGCAGCCGCATTGCGATTGTTCGCATAATTCGCAAACTGAAAAAAACAAGCCGTCGCTGTTATCCATACCGCATTTGGCGATTTTAGTAATTTGTTTGTAAATTGACTGTTTCAATAACTGCGGCTTTTGATGATGCGCAATAGCTTTTTTAAATTTTTTTTTTTGATATTTGTTTAACTCATTAAGCGCATAAAATCCAGCGCCAGATAACCCCACTGTATTAGATACGCAAATTAAATCGCCGTTTTCAATATAACCACTGCGATATAGCGCTTTATTTGTTTCGCCGATTAAAGTTAATGATATGCAAAAATCATTTTTTGATGATGTCGTATCGCCGCCAATTAAAGTAATATTATATTTCTTGCAAGCATCATTTATGCCTTTAATAAATTGGTGGATATTTTTTATTTTTGGCGGGATATTGATAGAACCCAATAAATACAGTGGCAGCCCGTTTTTTGATAAAATATCACTGACATTAACAATTACAGATTTATATCCGAGATTATAAAGAGTAATAGTGTCTAATGAAAAATGAACATTTTCAATTAATGCATCAGTAGTAATCAAATAAAATTTATTTTTTTTAATTTTTATGACTGCCGCGTCGTCGCCGATACCTTTGACTAAATTATTCTGCGAAGATTCGCGTATTTTTGCAGAACCAAGTTTTTTTATATAATCAATTAACTGAAATTCATTCATTTTTTGAACAGTAAAGTTTACAAATCTCCTTTTAAAATAAATGCGATTGATGCTAATTTCGAATTTATTTGTCTATAACAATTTATAAGATCGAGGACTATCGAATCAGTATCAAGCGCCTCCTGAATATTTTCAAAGATATAGTTATAATGTTCTTTTTTAATAGTATTTTCTAATTTAATAGATTGATTTTTTAGAGAGATAATCTCATCAACCACAGATAAATTTTCTTTTTCCCATTCCGTAAATAATTTTTGAAAAATTTGTTCTGTTAATTTATGATATTCCATTAAATTTTTTAAATCTTTACTATAAAATTTGATTTTTTTATCAATCATCTTTTGGATTAATTTCATCATTTCTTTATAAATAATATCAGCTATATGTTCAATGTGTTCGGTAATATACAAGTAAGAAATCTGCATTTTTGCTTGTTGTTCTGTTAATTGAGTTTTCCCTATTTGCATTAAATATCTTTTTATAATATCTTCTAAATAATCAATTTTATCATCGTATTTTATTACTTGATTAATTAATTCAATATCTTTTGTTTCAATAGCAATCATAGCATTATCAAACATTTTTTTAGTAGAAAACGCCACTCTTATAATTTCACGTTTTGACAAAGAAAGCGCAGTTTCTGGAAATAACAAAACTTTCTCGTCAAGAAATTTAGTAGTCACTTTCTTTTCATTTTTATTATAAGGTAGTATCCATATGCAGAATTTAGCAAGAATATTAGTGAACGGCAAAAATAAAATAACAGCAATTATTTTAGCAATAGAATGTGCATGCGCTATTTGTCGAGGAACATAGTTTGCAATGTCTTGCGGATTTAGAGCATGGATACCGTTAAAAGATATATATTCTATCAATCTTTCATAATGGTCAAAAAACGGAAAAAATATAATCGTGCTTAATACATTAAATAAAATATGCGCTAATGCTGCGCGTTTCGCTTCGCGATTAGCATTCATTGACGCGAGCATAGCAGTTACGCAAGTCCCGATGTTAGCGCCAAAAGTTAAAGGAATCGCGGCTTTTAAAGTGAGCATACCTTGAAAAGCGAGCGCAATAAATACGCCCGTTGCCGCTGATGACGATTGAATAATAGCAGTAAATATCATTCCTACTAAAATGCCAGTAACTGGATTTTCAAGCGAATGCATATATTCGATAAACGGCTGATAGTATCTAAACGGCTCCATTACTTCGCCCATAATTTTTATGCCATAAAATAAAATACCAAAGCCCAAAATTATTTCGCCTATATATTTAGTTCTATTTTCTTTGCCAATAAATAAAAACGCAAAACCAATTGCTATAAATAATAAAGCGTAATCAGTCAATTTGAATGCCACTATTTGCGCTGTGATAGTTGTTCCGATATTAGCGCCTAATATTATACCTATTGATTGTGATAATGTCATTAAACCAGCATTAATAAAACCAACTACTATAACTGTCGTAGCAGATGAAGATTGAATAATAGCTGTGACTATTGCCCCGACAATCACACCTAAAAATCTATTTGCTGTTAATTTTCGCAAAATTCCAGATAATTGCGCGCCACCATATTTTGTCAAGCCCTTGCCCATTAAATCCATTCCATATAAAAATAAAGCAAGTCCACCTAATAACGCAACTATGGTAATAGTTATCCACCATTTACTTAATGATTCAATTTCTAAAATTATATTTTTTTGCGGAGTTAATTTAGAGGAAATTAAAAGCAAATAGTTGCCTTCCTTATCACCTAATTTAAAATATGTCTGCGCAATACCATTAGTATCTGTATAAACAATCGTATCGCTTAAATTATGACCGTTTGCTTTGCTCGGCGTTTTATAAATCGAAAAATAAATCGGTTCGTTTATTACCGGTTTACCTTCTTTATCTGTTAATTTGACTATTATCGGTTGGTCTAAATCTTTATTTTTTATTCCAGTTAATTTTTGTTGTCCTGGCTTGAAAGTGTTGTTGATTAGTTGATAAGAAAAAATTTCGATGTTATAAAAAAATAAAAAAGATAAAATTAAAATCAATAATTTTTTCATATTTTTTTCTTATTTATTATTTTAAAGTGTAATATTATCCAAAATTTGATGAATGTTTTTATTTTTCATAATTAGTTCGCCAATTAAAAAACCGCGCGCGCCTAATTGAAACAATTTTTTTATATCATCAGCAGATTTTATACCGCTTTCTGAAATAACTATTTGACGGCGTTTCAAATATTTTAATAATTCTTCGCTTATTGTCAAGTCAACTTTAAATGTTTTTAAATTACGGTTATTTATCCCAATAATTTCAGGCGAATATTTTTCGACCATCTTCAATTCTTCAAGCGTATGAATTTCTGTGATTATCTCCAGCCCTAATGATTTGCCTAATTCATAAAAATGTTTATATTCATATTCTGTTAAAATACTTGCTATTAACAGCAATAAATCAGCGCCGCTTGACGCTGTCTCGTATATTTGTTTTTCGTCAATTATAAAATCTTTGCGTAATAGCGGTTTGACGCTTGTTTTGTTTGCTTGTTTTATATATTCGATATTTCCATGAAAAAATTTTTCTTCCGTTAGAATAGATACGGCGTCAACTGCTTTATGCGTATTATAAACTTCAAAAATATTTTCAAAATTAAAATCATCGGCAATTATTCCTAATGATGGCGATGCTTTTTTTATTTCTGCGATAATCACAGGCGTTCGTTTATTTTCAAAAATTTTCAATATACTGCGTTTTTCTTGTTTTTGATTTACACTTTCAATTTTTATTTTGCTAATACTTTCTTTTTTTACTTGCAAAATATCAATCAAATAATTATGGAACTTTTCATTATTATCTTTTTTAGATTTTTCTGAAATAATGTTTTTTAAATAATCAAGTGCGCGCTGTTTGTCTTCTATTTTATTTTCTAATTGCCAATTATAAACATCATTCAAAATTTTTTTGAATATAGGCCCGGGCTTTAATCCGTTATCAATTAAATTTTTTCCTGTAATCAGAGGTTTCGGCAGTTTTTTCAAGTATTCAAATTCTTTGCGTTTTTCAACTAAAAAATTATAAGTATCAAGTTTTTGATGACTCGCCAAACAATCTAATCTATGCAGTTCTAATTCAATATCAAAATTTTCTGATAATACAAATTTCTGTATTGTGCTACTTTTCATTTTTGGCACATTAATAAATTTCATATGATTTGCTATTATATTTTTTATAATTGCAATTTCTTTTTTTGAAAAGCGCAAACGCTTTAAAATTTTTTCAGCAAGTTCCGCGCCTTTTCTATCGTGGCCATTAAACCTGATTCTATCTGTCTGCGAATAAGTCAGCGGTTTACCTACATCGTGTAATAATATAGAAAACGCTAATATTTTAGAGATCGGATAATTTGCAAATTCAAACATTTTCAAAATATGCTCAAATACATCGCCTTCCGGATGATATTCTAACGGCTGGCTGATGCCTTTGCAATCCGCAATCTCCGGCAATATTATTTTTAATATTCCTATTTCATCTAAAATTTTCAAACATAAATCAGCATTTTTACGCGTGAACATTTTTGTCAATTCTTCGTTTATCCGTTCAAAACTTACACATTGAAATTGCCCGATGAATTTTTGGGCTGCGCTGTAAGTTTGCGGCTCTATTGTAAATCCGAGATTCCCGGCAAATCGCGCTGCGCGCAAAATCCGCAATTTATCTTCGTTAAAACGCTCTTCGGCATTGCCTACGCAGCGCACGATTTTATTTTTTATATCGTCTAATCCGCCGCAAAAATCTATTATCTGATTTTTAAAAATATCTTTATATAAAGCATTGATTGTAAAGTCGCGGCGCTGATAATCCTCTTCCAAAGAGCCAAACACAACATAATCAGGTCGCCTGCCGTCTTTATAGCCAAAATCTTTTCTGAATGTCGTGACCTCCACGGTCTTTTTAGTTTTTGAAAAAAATACTATTATCACGCCGTATTTTTTCGCAAAGTTTAAAGTTTTAGAAAATATTTTTTCTATTTCGGCAGGTTTGGCATTTGTGGCGACATCATAATCTTTTGGCGCATTATTCAATAATTCATCGCGCACGCAGCCGCCAGCTAAATACGCTTCGAAACCATTATTCGCTAAGCAGTGTATTACTTCATATGCTTCTTCTTTATTTGTTTCAATTTTATTTTCGTTCATTTATTTTAGAAAATTATTATAGTTTTTATGCTAAAAGAATATTCAGTATAATCATTGTTTTCGTTTATATTGTCTTTGTTTATATTAAATTTTGAATCTGCACTTAATCTCAAAAAATCGCTCATATCATATTGCGCGCCGAAAGTGGCGCCGTATTGCATTGCATCTTGCGTTTTTTGTAAAATATTATCTGTTCTTAACAATTCCGCTTTTTGTAAACTATAAGAAAAAGAACCGTTAAGATTAAGTTTATTTTGGAAAAGCCATTGTTTTTTAGTGAACGGTTTAAATAACTTAAAAGGATTAGCAGTATAATAACTCCACGAAATTTTCGGAGAATAACTAAAACTTTTTTCTACACTCACGCCGTATTCTGTCTGCATATTTTTTTTGCTCTGCGGAAAATTCATTGAAAATGAAGTATTGAATTTTTCAGTCCACACCACTTCTAATCCCAATGTGGTGTTGTGCGTTAATACTTCTGTAATTGACTGTTTAAAATTTCCGTTTTCATCTTCAGAATATGAATAATCTAAATTTAAACTTGAACGCCGCGTATTTTTAAACCATTTCAAGCCCTTCACTAAATCCAATCTTGAATTCAATTGAATATTCCTTGTATTATTATAATTTTCTGATCCCTGAACTTGTGAAAAACTATTTTTAAAATTATAATTATAACGCAAATTTAATGGCGACCATAAAAATAATTGACCATTAAATGAATGCGTCTGCGCATTACTTGCAGAAGTACGATTGAATTGTAAATCAATAGTATCGCTTAATTGAGTGTATGCTTTATCTTTCCAGAGCCAGAAATATTTATCAAAATAATCTTTAAAAATATCATTAAAATCATAATTATTTGATATTTTACTATAAACAGCAGAAACATTATTATTGTATGAATATGTCATTGTTATGAATTCTAAATATTTCCAAATTTCTTTTGGTCTTAATGACACATCTACTCCAAATGTACCGTTTATTGAAGAATCCTTTGTTTTTATTATCTGGTCAACATTAAGAGTTTCAGTGTATTTGCCGCTTACATTAAATCTGCTGTCTATAAATTTCAACAATTTCCACCAGTCAACAGGATACACATCTAATCTTATTCCGGCATTATAATTATAATTTTCTGTCGGTTCTGAATCTGGCCGCGAAATATCATATCTTAAATCTTCGGTTCGGCCAAAATCAAATGACGGTTTCAACCCTAAAAATTTGTTGATATCGACATTTAGCGATGCTTGCTGAATTTTATTTTCTAAACCATCATACAATTTTGTGCGATGATATTTGTCAGTTAACGCCAATTCCGGTTGCAATCTTATCCAATTAAACGGGCGCGAAATCACGCCGATTTTTTTGTAGTATGTTGTAAATTTATCAAAAGCAGATTGCTCGCTGCCTAATATATAATTTTTATCATCGATAGTATAATTGTATTGATAGTTCAAATTAACTTTCAATTCTTTGCCAGCCGGTATTTTATTTAAAAGCGGTATATACTTAAATCCAATCATTTCACCAAAAATCGTCTTTTGAAAATCTATTGAATAACTCGCGGACGAATTCAATGATTCATTTAAAATATTGTATTTTGATTCAATCAAATCTTTTGTAGTCTCATTTTGCGAATAATTTAATGATAATAACGGCAACTTAGATTTAGAAAATGAAGTTGAAAATGTTTTGTTAGTAGTTAATGTATTGCCTATTTTCGCGCGCTCTACTTCTTGCGCAGCGTCCGGCTCTACTTCTATTTCACTTTTTGTATATGACCCGCTCATCGGCATTGTTATTTTCCACGATTCAGGTAATAATCTGCCGAATGCAATAGTGCCATCGTATTTTTTCTGCGCGCTTTTTTCCGGGATAAATGTTTGATTTACTGATGACGAAATTTCATCAATGCTGCGAAATGTGTTTTCTCTATAATCTTCGCGCATATTAAAAGTGAATATATCTTTATAAAATTTTGTCTGCCAGTGAGTTTTACGTGCAATCCCTGTTTCTTTCATAGCGCCGTCAACATACATTGTATTAATAAACAAATCGCCTGTTATTGGATTCAGCGAATCGCCTATTACTCCAATTTGTATCATTTTAATATTATAAAATGATGGACGCACGCTTTGCGCTCTGATACGATATTCATTATTTTCGCCAAAAGTTATATCAAATGGCACACGAGTATCGTTAGTTGTAATTTCTTGTATCATTGCACGAAATCTGTCTAACGGTATTTCAATTTTTCGCCAGCCGTATTCGCGCATAGGTGCGCGAAACTTATATTCAAAAAAATTATTTTTATCGCCTAATCTAATAAATACCGTCTCGCCATTATCATTATTATCTTCGGTCTTGACATAAAAAATAAAATTTTTATATTTTGAAATATTGATTGCTCTCGCATACTCGCGTTTTGTATAATATTCAAAATTCGATGCGTCGTAATTGTTATTTGTTAAATTTGTATAATTCAAATATAACGCTTGTTCGCGCGCTGCTCTATCGCCTTCGACTGTTTCTATTTTTCGCATCTGTAATTCTGTTTCAAATCTTGCATAATTATCGTCTATATTATTTTTTGTGCCTACTATAAAATATGTGTCTGTAATATTTGCATCTTCCCAGACGCTGCCTACTATTGAAATATAATCAATGTGTATATTTGCATTTGGCGGCGCACTGACATTTTCTTTTTGAACAAATAATAATCGAATATGCTTTATATTAGTTTTTGACGGGGTATTAATCGCTTCTGTAAATTTATCTAAATTTATTCTATAAAATCTATAAGGCACGCCATTAATAACTTTTCCGATGCCAGTATCATCTGCAAAATTGTCAAGATTGATTTTGGCGTATCTGTAATATGCTTCAAGTTGATCTAATCTGCCGTTGCTGTTCATATCTTCGCTATCTAATCTGCCATTGCCTGCTCCAATAGTTTTTGTATCATAAAAAGTATTATATATAATGCCTATATCTTCGTTTGGCGTCTTATTTAATTTGCCGTCTAATGTTTGCGGGCTTGTAGGCGAACCATCAACAAACAATCCGTCTTCTTGATCCAATAATCCATCTCCGTCAACATCTTCATTTATTTGCCCTAAATCGATTGTTAAATAAAAACTATCCGCATTATGTATCCACAATTCTAAATATTTTTTTTTAGAAATATCTACGCCGTCTTTTGATATTAATGTCCGCGCGGCAAACCAAGTGTCAGGATCTATTCCTGCGCCGTTATCCAAATCATATTTTAATCTTAATGATTTTTGATTGCTTTCATCTTTATCCAATTCTGTTTTATGCCCGATATTTTCGTTTATATCTGTTTCTTCAAATTCAATAAATCCGCGCAATCTCTGCGGTAAAGTCGATTCGCTAATATATGTGTTATTCCACGATTTATAACTCAAATTTATATCAATTGCATCTTTTGACGATTCCATATCGTCTATCATCGCAGACCCGTAAATATTAGGATCAAATTCGCTGCGCGCTACTTCGGTCATTAATTTTATATCAAACCACTGCGCTGACGGCGCTGATATTTTAGTATTAAACGAACTATTGATTAAATCAAATAAATAATTTACCGGCTTAATTTCAAAATCTACTTCGCGCACTGACGAGCCCTGCGGCGTAGCGTCAATTGTCGGCATTTCATTTGGTTTGTCATTTTGATTCTTTATAAGCGTTGTGCCAAATCGAAAATTCTGATTTAATATCCCTTCAAATCTTGTGCCAAACAGCGTTTTGTTTGCTGACGCGCCAAACGGCACTTTTTCATATTCGACTGTAATTTTACTTGATGAAGTGATTAACGACGGATCCAGAAAAATCAACATACCGCTTTCGTAATCTATATAATAATCAACATTACGCGAAAGCGTGCGGCCATTAACTTTTACAATCTCGCTATTTCGCACAATGTCAAATGCGTCTAATGGATAATATTGCAATTGCGCTTTGACTTGAACATAAAATCTGTATCTGCTTGCTGGATTATCGCGCGTATAAATTTCAGAACGCGCTAATCCTAATGTCTGCGCTAATGAATTATTAAATGGCTGGTTATCAGGAAATTTTATTATGCCGTTTTCATAGTCAATATATTCGTCGTCAATTTTACCGTCCGGCGCATCGTCAACTGTTCCTAATAACCCATCAAATCCCGGACCTGTCCTATCTAATCCGAATATATATAAAAACGACCGCGTGTCAGCGCCGACCATCGTATCGCTTATATTGCCATTGTATGTGTCTTGTATTCTTATAAGCAAATCAGGGTCATTTTTGTTGATGTTAGTCACACCTAAATTGTAATAATTTCTAACCGCATAAATTGCAAATGTGTCAGTATATTGCGTCTGCTTATCTTTTCTTATAATTTTATAATTAACTGAATAGCCGCTCTTTGTTTGATAACTTACAGATATTGTATAGCCGTCGTCTATGTATCTATTGAATGTTAGTATTTGTTCTTTTAAATCATAAACATAATCTCGTATCTCTTGCAATAATGTAAATGAAAAAGTTTCACTGCTTAATTCTGTATAATTAGGATTAGTAGGCGTTACAATTATTCCGCGCGTGTCAATATTGCCCTGATTGTTATACGCTAAATTATCGTCAATATAAACCTTTAAAGAGCCGGCAAGTATATCAGTGTCATTGCCTATCCCTGTAACAATTCTAAAATATTTATTTTTTGTGTAATCAATATCGCGCAGGGTTATTATCCGCGTGCCGCTTGACCCATAAAATTCTTTATAGCCCGGCTCGCCTTTTGTGCGAGAAACAATTAAATCCAAATTAAATTGGTCTGCTTTAAATAATGAATATTCTACATTCCTCAATTTTAAACCGCCTTTGATACCGAATAAATTTCTGCGATATGATACAAATTCAGTTGACGGCAATGACAAAACGATATCGCCGAAACTTGCAGTCGCAGAAAAAATATTTTTGTTTTTGCTTTTTGATAAAACATATTCATCACTTTTATATTCAATACTTAATTGCTGGCGATTCGCAGCTGTGCGTTTATCATCGTAATCTATATTTACTTCGACATTATCTCCGACTTTACCTCGCACTTTTACTTCTAATGATTGGTCAATTTTAAAATCACTCGTATTGCTAATGCTCTCGTTGCGCTTATTGTATTTTCTGCCGCTGTAAATAAAATCTATTGTCTTTTGACCGCTGATTGTTAATTTTGTTTTACCGAATTCTCTATCGCGAAAACCCAATAATCCGCGTGTCTGCTCGATTTCATATTCCTTTTCTAATTTTTCTGTGAACAATATTTTTCGCAAAACAGGCGAAATAGGCGACTGTTCATTTATCATATATTTCGGTTCGATTTTTTCATATTTTGCAATAGGTTTAAAGGCTTCCTGTATTGTGTCAGCTGTAATATTCACAGAAGTATCAACCGCTTCCGAATAAAATGTGTCTGGTTTTTGACTATCATTTGACGCTTGCAAATCTTCTGAAACAACTGTTGCGATTATTGTGTCAGATTTTTCTGAGTTTTCAGAATTCTGCTGCGCTGCTGCCGAGTTCTTTATATCTTGCGCAACTTGTTCGATTGGTTTTGCTAAAATATCCTGATTAATCTTTTTTGAAATTTCGACTTTAAATTTTTCAATGTCGTTTATTTCTTCTATTCCGACAATTTCAAATCTTAAAATTTTACTTTTACATAAAAATACGCCCGAATTATTTTCGCTTTCTTCATAAAATTTCTGCGACAATTTTAATGATGAGATATACTCATTTTTCAACTGCTCTAATCCGTCGGTATTTTCGAATTTTTCTAATTGCAGTAAATAATATAATAATTCGGATTTTTCTAAATATCTATTCGCTATCTCAAATTTTTGATTTTCTGACAATTTAGCTATATCATTGTTAATTAAAATTATCTTATTTTTAATTGCGTTTTTTAAATTTTCATCTGAAAAATTTAATTGCGTTGATGCTGTTATTAATAGCGGTATAATTATTGTAAAGCAAATTATAATAAAAAATATTATTCGCTTAATTAACTTCATTAAAATCAAATTTTGCTTGAAAAATTTTTCTTAAAATTTTTAATTATATTTTATTCTAAAAAATTAACAATAATTTTTTATTTTTTTTAAAAGTGATTTTTCAGCGGCGGACTGGATACGCTCCAAAAAATCTAATATTTTAACAAACGAAGCGTTCTCATTATCTTTGTTCATTATCTTTGTTGCTACTTTTCAGAAAAGATCGTTATAAAATAAATTACTATCAGCATATAAAAAATATTATATATTATAGGAACAACTGAATACCAATCTTTTTTTATAATACAAACATAGTTATACTCTCTTGTAGGTTCATTTAATTGAATGTTTGTAAAATTCAAATCTTTGTTTAAAGACATAATAAAATTATCTGTTTCTGTTTTAAAAAAAATATTATTAGAATAAATTTGATTTAAATCTAATATAATTTTTTTTTTATTATCTATAATAGTTTGAAAAAAATTATTTTTATAATATAAAACATTTGCTAAAAAAACTAAATTTTGATCATATAGATAATTTAATGACAGACCGCGCTATCCCAATTCGGAAATTTATTATTAGAAAGTAAAAATTCACCAACAACTGCAAAATAAAATAAAATAAAATAAAACTACAATAAAATATATAATTATAAAATCAGATGTCTTGTTATTTGTTTTATTCATTAAAGTCAAGACAAATTCCATTATAGGACTGATATTTCAGCGTTTTTTTGATATTTTTTTCAAACAGATACTGTATATCAATGGATTTAATTATTAATGAATGAAATCAGAATCTTTTCTATCAAAAAATAACGCTGTGGCGATAAATTCAATGTCTTGCCAAATCTTACGCCGCCGCTGAAATAACATTATTTCAGAGCAGTCAGATGTCATTTTTTTTTATAAATAACGTTTTGTCAAATTAATATTAATCGCCTGATTCTATTATATCTTTAAAATCAGATTTGCCTATCGGTATCAGTTTTTTCATAATTTGAATATAGACAATTAATATTTAAAAATTAATTTAAAAGATATTGATTTTATAAATTTCGTGATTTGTTCAAAATATTTCTATTATTAGAAAATAATATTTTAACTATCGAGTATTTTTCATTAATTTTAATATTCACAACTTTATTTTCACGCTTACCGGACAGTGGTCAGAGCCGTAAATATCCTTCAAAATTTCAGCGCTAATAACCTTATCTGCATTTTTCGAATCTACAAAAAAATAATCAATACGCCACCCAATATTTTTCTCGCGAGCATTAAATTTATAACTCCACCAAGTGTAATTGCCTGGTTCTTGATTAAATTTTCTAAATGTATCGATATATCCGGATTTTATAAATTCATCAAACCAATTGCATTCCTGTTCTGTAAATCCGGGATTTTTGCGGTTTTTCTCTGGATTTGCTAAATCTATCGGTTTATGCGCAACATTAAAATCCCCGCAAATGACAGTCATTTTTTGTTTTGCTAATTTATCAATAAATTTATGAAATTCTTTATTAAATTCAAGTTTATATTCTAATCTTGTCAATTCGTGTTGAGCATTAGGAAAATAACAATTTACAAAAAAATAATCGTCATATTCTAATGTAATCGTTCTGCCCTCATTATCAAAATTTTTATTTTCTATACCATAAATTATTTCTTTTGGTTTTTCTTTACAATAAACGCCTACGCCTGAATAGCCCTTTTTTACAGAGTCAAACCAATAACTATAATACCCGGAAATTTTCGCAATATCATCTGTTAATTGCGCTCTCTGACTCTTCGTTTCCTGCACAGCAAAAATATGCGCGTCTAAATCATTAATTATTTTTGATAAATTCTTTTTGGCAACCGCTCTAATTCCATTAACATTCCACGATACAAATTTTTTGACACTATCTTTTTTAATCATAAAAATCATCAGATAAATTTATTTTCAATAATTCTTTTCAAAACTTTTTCAGGAGTCAATAAATCTTGACATTTTAATTTTTTACAGGTTCTACGCCGGCAAGGATTGCAGCCGACATTTTCAAATATCACAATATTATTTTTGCCAAAAGGCGCATTAATTATCGGATCTGACGGACCAAACAACGCAACAATCGGCACATTCAAAATAGCAGCCAAATGCATTGGTCCTGTATCGCCCGTAATAATAAATTTACTCAACGAAATCAAATACGCTAATTCTTTAAGAGTAGTTTGCGGCGCTATAAAAATCCGCTCGGTTTTTTGCGCAATTTTATTAAAATCTATTCCTTTTATAATTCTATTTATTTTTTCTAATTCACCAGGTCCCCAAGTGAAAATTATATTTATTTCGCCAGCAAAATTCAATATTAATTCTGTTAATCTTGCATAATAATCTTCACGCCATTCCTTATATTTACCGAATTTACTCACTGCCGGATTAATGCAAATAAAATTATTAATTTTTTTTTCTTTTAAAAAATTATCCACTACAAATTTATCCGGCTCTGTTATATTCAATAAATTATCAAATTTTTCTGGTATCTCATAAGAAGTGTCAAAATACGATACTAATGCAAAATTTTTCTCGATGCGCGTAATTTTTTGAGATTTCGCCGCAATACGAACATTGTTAAACATAAAATTCAATTCTTTGCAATATTCTTTTGTATAACCTATCCGAACAGGACAGCCGCTTAAATACGAAAGCAATCCACTTTTAAAAATTCCGTGAAAATCAATTACCGCATCGTATTTTTCATTTTTAATTTTTTTTATAAATTCATTAAATTCTCGCAATACTTTAAAAAAATCTTTGGATATTAAACGATTTTGCCAATCTCTACGCGGTAATTTATAAATCTTATCTATATACGGCAAATCTTTTAAAATATTAGAATTATGTTTTTCCGCAAGCCAATGAATAATAATTTCTTTATTCTGTTTCTTATAAAATTCAAAAATATATTTAACAGCAGGCAGCGTCCTAATAATATCGCCGACCGCGCCTAATCTAATCACCAAAATTTTTTTTATATTTTCTATATCCATATTTTTCCAAAAAAAAAGCGGACTGCTTAATTAAAACAATCCGCTTATTTAATAAATTTATTCGATAAAATTAATATTTAAGAAAGAAATTATTTCTTTACTTCGCTGTCAGATGACGAAGATTTTTCAGCGCTTTCAGAAGTTGCAGCAGCGCCGGTAGTTGCTTCTGCTCCTTCAACCGCTCCTTCTTCTGCCGCTGGTTTTTCTTCTTCAACAATCGTTACAACCGCAACTGTTCTTGATAAATCAGTTAAAACTTTTATATCATCAGAAAATTTAACATCAGACAAATGTAAATTATCGCCGATACCGAGCGCTGAAACATCCACTTCTATATATTCTGGAATTCTATCAGGCAGACATCTTATTTCTACTTCGCGAATCTTTTGCTCTAATATTCCGCCGTCTGCTAATCCCTTAGGTCTGCCTACTAAATGTATCGGAACAGTAACAGTCATTTCTTTATCCATTGATATTTCATATAAATCAACATGCAACAATTTATTTTTCACCGGATCTACTTGATAATCTTTGAGCATTACTTTTCTTTGGATATTGTCATTTTCAATAGTTAAATTAATAATAGCATTAGTCGCAGATTCATCATTTATTATCTCTAAAACATCGCGGGTATTCAAACTTAAATTCATATTTGGTTTGCCAGGACCATACATTACCGCCGGCACCCTTCCTTCTTTTTTTAATTTATACGATGTATTAGTTTTAACTTTATCACGCTTCATCGCTGTTAAACTCAATTGCTTCATCGTCTTATTCCTCCAAATTCTTTTCTAATAAAAAATTTCTAATCAAAAAATAAAAGACAAAATATTATATTTATCTTTTAAAAAAAGTAAAGTATTTTTTTCTAATTTTTAAACAATACCTTCATTGAAATTCCTTTTTGCACGCAGTCAATAGCGCCAGCCAACAACTGCGCCACTGAAAGTTGCACAATTTTTTTGCTTTTTCGCGCTTCTTCACTCAATGGTATT
Source organism: bacterium (assembly GCA_029551925.1). Lineage (GTDB taxonomy): Bacteria > JAGOBX01 > JAGOBX01 > JAGOBX01 > JAGOBX01 > JAKPEO01. The sequence goes on along the minus strand of JAKPEO010000109.1, from coordinate 36,295 downwards.
GTATTCGTTACAACAATATTCTTTAATTCAGACGCATTTATTCGTCCTATTGCCGGACCGGAAAATACTGGATGCGTGCAAGCAGCATAAACCTCTGATGCACCGCGCTTTAATAAAGCGCTCGCAGATTCGCACATTGTCCCGCCGGTATCTATCATATCATCAAATAATATTACTGATTTATTTTTGACATCGCCTATAATATGCATTATTTCGGCTTTATTAGCTTCCGGTCTGCGTTTGTCTATTATAGCCATTGACGCTTTTAATAATTGCGCGAATCCGCGCGCACGTTCCACGCCGCCTGCATCAGGCGAAACCACTACTACTTTATTTTCTTTTAATTCTTTTTTGAGTTTTTTTGTAAAGTATTCCGCTATTATATGTTTTGCGCTTATATGGTCAAGTGGTATATCAAAAAAACCTTGCAGCTGGCCAGTATGTAAGTCTATCGCAATTACTCTATCAGCGCCAGCTTCCGTAATAAGATTTGCTACAAGTTTTGCGCTGATTGGCACGCGTGGCTTGTCTTTTCTGTCCTGCCGAGAATAACCGTAATACGGTATTATTGCAGTTATAGTGCCGGCTGATGCGCGGCGCGCAGCGTCTATTGTCAATAATAATTCTACTAAATTATCATTTACCGGCTTACAAGTCGGCTGAATTATAAAAACATTATCGCCACGAAATGTTTCTTTAAATTGAACATAAGTCTCGCCGTCAGCAAATCTTCGAATATCGTTCGGCATTAATTTTATTTTCAAATGTCTCGCTATTTCTTCCGCTAATTCTCTATGCGCGGACCCTGCAAATAATACAATTTTCGGATTTTTTTTTATTACACTTATACTCATAAATTACTCACCGCCATTTATTTTTTTCTTAATTTTATCCATATATCCGCGCTTTGCCACAACATCAAAACGCGCCATTATTAAACTATCTTCTTCCACATCTTTTATTATTGTCGAGCCAGAAGTAATATAACTATTGCTATTGATATTCACAGGCGATACTATCTGACAGCCCGCGCCAACAAATACAAAATCTGATATTTTACTTGTATGATTATTAAATCCGTCAAAATTGCAAACACTAAAGCCATTAGAAATATAACAATTTTTTCCTATTTCCATATCTTCAATATTGCAATTATTTTGAATTTTAGTATTAACATCTATACAAGAATTTTTAATTGTGTTATTATTTCCTATCGCACAATTGTTTTTTATTTCACAATCACCGATTACATTATAATCATTTATAGAAACATTAGCAAATATTTTTGTTTTGCTTATAGTTGATTTGCCAATATTGCAGTTTTCTTTTATTTCGCTATCAGATATCGCGCCACCGTCAATTACACAATTTTTCCCTAATATCGAATTCATAATAACACTACCAGCCATTATCACTGTTTCAGCGCCGATTTTTGAAAGAGTATCAATATAGACATTTTCTATATCATTTATAACTACTCCATTTTCTAAATGCGATTTGGCGGTATCTGCATACAATTCTTTTTCTAATCGCGCTAATTGCAGCCGATTATTTATCCCTTCGATTTCTATTTTATTCGCTGATTTTACCGCTATAACTTTATGTTTATTTTTTACCATTATATCAATTATATCTGTTAAATAATATTCCGATTGAGCATTAGTATTTTTTATATTAGGAAGATATTTGAATAAATATTTAGAATTAAAACAATAAATACCAGAATTTATTTCCTTAATAGCTTTTATATTTTTATCCGCGTCTTTGTCTTCTACTATCGCCGATACTTCGTTATGTTCGTTTCTTACAATTCTACCATAGCCGCTCGGATCATCTAATTCCGCGCTCAAAATTGCAGCATCAGATTCCTGCTTATCGTATTGATTAATTAATTTTTTTAAAGTCAATAATTTTAATAACGGCACATCCCCGCATAATACCAATATCTTTCCGCTGAATTTTTCAAATATTTCAGCGGTCTGCATAACAGCATGCCCTGTGCCTAATTGCGGCTCCTGTATTGCTATTTTAACATTTTCTGAAATAAAAGGACGGACTAACTCATTCTTAAACCCCAGCACAACAGCACAAATTTCAGGATTTAATGCCAGCGCAGTATCTAATACATAATTTATTAAAGGTCTACCGCATAATTTTTGTAAAACTTTCGGCAAATCCGATTTCATTCGTTTGCCTAATCCTGCGGCTAATATTATTATTCCTAATTTTTCTGCGTCATTCATAAAAACAAAAATATATTTTTTTTAGTTTTATTTAAAGTTTCTTCGGCTTTCTCGCTGTTTACACTGCTAATAAAAAAAAGGAGCATTACGCTCCTTAATAAAAATTTTTATGGATGGGATGGCAGGATTTGAACCTGCGAATGACGGGATCAAAACCCGTTGCCTTACCGCTTGGCTACATCCCAACGCTTAAATTATTTTGAGTAAAATATTTATATTCAAAAAAAAGTCAAGTATTTTTTATTTTTGCTCAGCTGCGATTTTATTATATTCTTCAATAACAGCGCGTTCGATATTTTTACGCATTTCATTATTCAGCGGATGCGCTGTATCGCGATATTCACCATCCTTTGTTTTTCTATTTGGCATTGCTACAAATACGCCTTTTTGACCTTCGATAATTTTTAAATTATGCACTACAAATTCACCGTCAAATGTTATTGATGCCCAACCTTTTAGTTTACCTTTTTTTCCATCGACGGTTTTTACGCGCACTTCACTAATCTTCATAAAATTCTCCTTTATATTTTTTTATTAAAGGCGCTGTTTTTAGTATCAAGCAATCGCTCAATTTTTTAACTAATAATTTATAAGTTTTATTCATTAGTTGAGCATCATTAAAAATCAAAAATAAAGTTGAGCCACTGCCTGACATAAATATTTTTTTGTTTATTGAATTTTCAATTTTCTCCTTTACAATTTTTATTTTTCCGTAGAGACAATAAACTGTCTCACTTAAATCGTTCACTAAATAACTCTCAATATCATTTTTATTATTTTTTAATAATAATTTAACATAATCCGCTGTATCTGTCAAGCGTTTTTTAAAATTTCGATAAACTTCTACTGTTGAAGAGTGAATATTTGGATAAATCAAAATAAATTTATAATCTTTCAAAAATTCAGCATCTATCAATTTAATTTTTTCGCCTATTCCTTGCACTATCGCGCTGCCGCAGTAAATATTAAATGGAATATCCGCGCCTATATCTTTTACTATATTGCATAATTGCTGTTTTGTGTGATTTAAGTCAAATAATTCGTTAATAGCATTTGCTGCTGCCGCGCCGTCGCTGCTGCCGCCGCCTAATCCCGCGCCTATCGGTATTCTCTTAAATATTTTTATTTCTATATCGTTTTTTATGTTATTTATAGACATTATTTTCTTCGCTACTTTTCCGCAAATATTCTTTTCAACATCTTCCGGCGCATTAAATTCATCTGTAATATATGGCAATAATTTTTTAGAATATTCAGTTTTAATTATTATTTGAGAATTTAATGTTTTCTTTTTCTTTACAGTAATCGTATCGTATAAATCAATTGACTGCATAAATGAATTTAATAAATGATAGCCATCTGCGCGTTTCCCTACTATTTGCAATATAAGATTTAGTTTTGCATACGCTTTTATTGTAATACTATTTTTCTTCATAAAATTTTGTCACCATAATATATTTAACTTTTTTACTTTTTGCCGCTGAATTTTTTCTGAAAAATATAAATTAGTTAAATTAATGTCTTTATTAGGATAAAATATCTGCGGCTCGATTTCTAAAAGCGGTTCGATTGCAAATCTGCGATTAGTCAATTCCTTATGCGGAATTGTCAAATTTTCAGTTTCCAAAATTAAATCGTCATATAATAGAATATCTACATCTATCGTTCGCGGACCCCAGTGTATTTCAGACGAAACGCGGCAAAGTTCCTTTTCTATTTTTTTTATAAATTCCAATAATTCCAACGGCTTAAATTCGGTTTTTATTTTTAACGCGCAATTATAAAATTCCGGCTGTTCTGTATATCCTATCGGCTCGCTAATATAAATACTCGATTTTTGTAAAATTTTTATATTCGGATTATTTTCCAATTGTTTAAGCGCTTGGCGGATATTTTCTAATTCAGGAGCAATATTTGCGCCTAATCCTAAAAATACTATATGTTCTTTTTTTGAAGTGATACTCAAACCATTGCCAACATCGATTATTTCCGTTTTATAATCTGCTAATGCCAGCAGATATTCAATAAATTCTGCTGTTTCAGCTTTATGCGTTTTAATATTATCCGCAGCAATTATGCCATTTGCTTTTAATAAATTTACTGATTTTTTGAATGTTTCAAGATAAAGATGTTTTACTACATCTATAAAAATAAAATCGAATTTTTCATTAAGATTCTCAAAATAGCCCGGACAATGCCCTTTAATTTGAGCGATATTTGTTAATCCGCTATTTTGAAAAATTGCGTTTGCATTATTATAGCGTTCTTTGTGCGATTCAATAGTCAATACCTTTCCATTATTAAAACTTGCGGCATACGCAAGCCATAAAGTAGAATAACCGCCACCTGTGCCACATTCTAAAATATTCGTAAATTTATTTGTTTTTATTAGTTCAAATAAATATTCCGCTTCTTTCCGCGGGATATTCCACAAGTTATTTGACTTACAATAATTTTCTATTTTTTGAATATAATCTATAATATGAGTATGATTCATTAAATTTCAGATGTGCATTTATTTACAATTATTGCCGCTGCAAATTTAATCTTGGCAGTTGATTTATTTTCTGCCAAAAATTAAATTTGCGGCGGCAAACAAACAATGATTAAAAATTATAAATTGCCGCGTTTGTAAACTATACGACCGTTATCGATAAATATATTAAAATATAATTTGCCGTCTCTTTTAACTTGTATATATGCTTTATCAATTAATGACAATTCAAATACTTTGCCTTTGCTCATTCCTAATTCTTTTAAAAATCCATAAAATTCGTTGATGCTAAACTCGCGCGTATCTTCAAATTTCTTTTTGAGTTCTTTTACTCTTTTTTTGCGTTCGCGCTCCAATTCTTTCTCTTTGCGCCGCTCTTCTTTTTCTCTGCGTCTCCGCTCTTTTTCTCTGCGTTTGCGCTCTTCTTTGTCAAGTCCTTCTTCGTCTTCATCATCTTTTTGATTTGGCTGCGGCAGCAAACCTTTTGCTTTCTTATCTAAATATTCTTCTAACGCTGGCTTGAACCACTCGTAATTTCTAAATTCGTCTTCTACTCCTTTTTCGCCGTATTTCACTATCAAACTATGCGCCTTATATTTTGACGACCAGCCCATAATCGCTAATTCGTCATCAGTAAAATTTGAAACCTTTTTCAATTCTTCATCAATTTTCGCACGGACAGGCGCAACATATTTTGGATCTTTCACAGTTAATACTCTTTCTTTTTTTTCTAATGTTTCATTATTTTCTAGTTTTTCATCTGTCATAGGTCATCTGCTCCTTAAAAACAAAATTTAAAAATAAGTTTTAATTTTATATAATTTTCCCAAAAAAATCAATAAATTTCAATAGACATTTTTTTTTTGATTATTATAATTTATCCAAAATATTTTTAATTTTAGTATCTTTTTAAACTATGAAAAAAATAACTCTAATTTTGATATTTTGTTTTTTTTATACATTTAGCATTTCAAACGCTAATATTTTAAATACGCGCGAAACACGTGATTTTAATTTTGCTGTCGAACTGTTTGATAAAGACATTAATTTAGCAATTGAACAATTTGAAAATTTTATCAAAAAATATCCGCGCAGCAGTTATTTAAAAGACGCTTATTTCTGGATTGGCATCGGTCATCTTAATTTAGAAAATTTTCAAGACGCGGCGATAAAATTTCAGTTTATAGTTGACAACTTTTCAAAAAGCGATAAATATTCGCCTGCTTTATATAATTTAGGATTGACTTACTACAAATTATCTAATTTTCTTTTAAGCGCCGAATATTTTCAAAAATTCATTAATATCGAAAAAAACAAAACAAAAAAATCAGATTTTTTTGCAGCTGCTCTAAATTATTTAGGAGACTGCTATTTCAACTTGGCAAAATATCAAGATGCGGAAAAAACTTATTTTGAATATTTAGCGCTTTCAAAAAATCCAGAGGTAGAATATAAATATTTCAAAGCGCTCATTCACAATAAAAATTATCAGGCGGCATATAATTTCTATAATTTAACAAAATTTGATACAGCTATTAACTTTGACGATTCTGAATATATAAAATTTTCAATCTATTTAGGCGATATTGCCGCGGCTCTCAATAATTTTAACGAAGCTATCTCTTATTATTCAAAAGCATTGGCTAATGAAAATTCTGAATTAATAAACCTAATATTTTTAAAACTCTCGCAAATTTATTATTCTCTAAAAAAACCCGATGAATCTATTGAATTTTTAAAAAAATTAGCAAATTCAAAATTTGAAAATTTTAAAAGTGAAGCTGATTATAAAATAGCTCTTATATATTATGAACTAAAAAATTATCATAGCGCAATATTTCATTTAAAAAAAAGTATAGAAAATTATCCAGAAGACAGATTCTCTGAAAAAATCAATATTTTAGTCAATCTTTATTATACTATCGATGATTATCAAAAAGTCGCTGAAACCTATGAAAAACACATAAAATCAAACGAAAAATTTAATTTAATAACTAATATAGATTTGAGAATAAAAATAGCATATTCCTATTTCAAAATTAATCAGTTTGAACAAGCTCTGCAATTAAGCAGTAATCTGACAATCAGTAAATCTCCACAATATTATAATCTCAAATATATTGAACTTTTAGCATACTATAATCTTAAAGATTATTTCCGAGTAATCACTGAAATAAAATTATTATTGCTCGATGACAAATTATCAGATTCTTTCAAATACAAATTCAAAAAACTATTGGCTGATTCTTATTTTGACATTAAAGATTACGGCGCAGCTGAAAAACACTATACTGAACTTATAAATTTAGAGCATCCTGAATTCAATCATTACGATATATTAGCCGCGCTCGGCGTCACTTATCTCAAACAAAATAAATTTGATTTCGCTGAATTATTAATTAAAAATATCTTGGCTGAAAATACGCAGACATCTCTGAAATTTCAGCAGTTTATTTTATTATTCTGCGAAACTATTAACAACGAAATAAAAAGCGAATATTATCTAAATGAATTATTAAAAATAACTAATAACGCTATAATTTCCGATAAGGCAAATTTTATGCTCGCTCAACTTAATTTCAAAAATAAAAATTACAATATTAGCATCAACAATCTCAAAAAAATCAGCGAGAATTATTTAACAAATGACAGATATTATCTATTCGCTTTAAATTATTACAATCTGAAAAATTATGTAAATTCAATAGAAAATCTCGATAAAATTTCAGATTATTCTAATGATACAAATAAAATTGCAAAATTGTATATACTTAATTATTACGAACTTCAAAATTATCGAAATATAATCGAAAAAGCAAATTTATTATCAGATGCAGCAGAACTTGAAAATAAATTATTTTATTCGGGCATTGCTCATTACTATCTCAAAGAATTCAGCACAGCAAAAACGCTATTTGAAAAATTTTTAGAAAATTTCAATATTTCTACTTATTATTATCAAACTTTATATTATTTAGCGGTCTGCGAATTTAATCTCAAAAATTATGATTCTGCGTTATCTCTATTTTTAAGATTAGACGCATCGCCAGAAAAAAATAAATTTGATTATCAAAAATATTTAGCATATCTATATTTGCAAGATAACCAAAATTCAAAAGCATTGCAGGCAATAAATGCTTTTGAAAATAACTTCAAAAATACGCTGACAGAAACTTTACGAAACGAAATTAACTATATCAAAACTCAAATATATTTCAAACAAAAAAATTACAATCAAGCGCTGAATTTTATAGCCAAAATAAGCAAACCTGAAAATCTGCCGTTTCAAAAAGAATATTATCTGCTATACGCAGAAATTCATCAAGCGCTATTTCAATACGCCAAAGCAAATGAAAACTATGAAAAATTTTTAAAAATCGCAGACGATAAATCTGCAATTGTAAAAGTTGAAATTACAATTATTAATAATCTCTTCAAACTCGAAAGATTCAATGACTGCGTAAATTACACTGAAAATTTTTTCAAAAAATCTCCGCAAATAACCAACGACGAAAAAATTAATTTAGAATTGCAATACGCTAAATCTCTATTTCTTTTAACTAAATACGATGAAACAATAAAATATTTGAGCGCTAAAAACTATCAAGACGCGAATTTCCAATTAGAAAAAGAATTGTTAATCGCAAACGCTCATTTCAACAAAAAAAATTATCACAACGCGATAAAATTATATTTGACAATCTTAAATAATTTTCCGAACAGCCGCTATGAATTAGACATTAGATTGGCGCTCGCGCAAAATTATAAATTAATCGGCGATACCCAAAATTACGAACTCTCGCTTTTGAATATTATCAACAATATTTCAGATTTTGATTTAAAAAACGAATCAATAATTGAATTAGCGAATTTTTATTATCAGCACGACAATTTAGATTCCTCTATATTTTATTCAAAAAAAATAATAGATACAACCCAATCAAAAATACATTTAGAAAAATCTTATCGCACTTTGATAAACTCATATTATAACACCAAAGATTTTCGAAATGCTATAAACTATACCAATATATTTTTGAATAATAATCCTAATATTTCAGAGACTGTCAAAAACGAATTTTTATTATTATTGGCTGAAAGTTATTTTTCTTTAAATAACTTTAATGAAGCATTAAAACATTACAATTCCACAAGAAATCCGAAAATTGAAGATTATTTAACTTATAAAAAAACGCTCGTTTATTTTAATTTAGAAGATTTTGATAATATAATAAAAGAATCTGAAAACTTTATAAAAAAATTTCAAAATTCTCAATATATTCACGAAATAAATTATTTACTAGCTTTTGCATATCACAAAAAAAATAATTTAGAAAAAGCAGTAAATATTTTTATTCAGACATTTGACAAAATCAATAATGAGACTAATAAAAAAATTGCGGCAAAAATTATTTCAGATTATTATTCATCAAAAAAAGACGCGGCAAACACCGCAAAATGGCTTGAAAAATCAATAAAATTAGAAGCTACTCCGGAATATGATTCTTTACTTTCATTAGCAAATATTTATTATGATTGGAAAGATTATCAAAACGCAATAAATACATTTTCACAACTGATAGAACTTTATCCGCCAGCCAAAAACAATACTGAAATTTTATCTAAACTGATTTATTCTTATATAAACTCTGCAAATTTAATTAAAGCAAATGAAATCGCAGAATTAATATCAAACAAAAAATCTAATGAATATATAAAATTAAAAGCCGCTGTTTTAGAAAAATCCGGCGATATTAACGCTCTTATTAAATTATACGAGGATTTCATTAATAGCACAAATTTAATAACTGATGCTAATATTGAATTTTTAAATAAATTAATTAATCATTATAATGCTACTAACAAAACTACTTACCAAAATTTTTTAAAATCTGTATTAGAAACCAAACAATTTGCTAATAACAACGCATTAAACGATTTGACAGTCAAACTTGCAGATACGCTATTTGAGAACAAAAACTATTCTGAAGCATTATTATTTTATTGGAAAATCATATTAGAAAACAATGCTAAAAACTTATTTGAATATTCATATTATAAAATTATTTTGGCTTATATCAATCTTAATGACATTCAAAAAGCGAAAATTCAATATAATAAATTTATCGCTGAATATCCTAAATCTAAATATATTGAATCTCTATCAAAATATGAGGTGTTAAAATGAAAAAAAAATTAATTTTAATTTTTTGTTTTCTGACAATCTTACCAATCTTTAAAACAACGATAATCTTCGCGCAGCAAAAAAATTCCGATACCCAAACAGAATTAGAATATAAAGGCATAATATACGGAACAGACCAAACTGCGCCGGACAAAACTATCAAGCCAATAGAATTAGAACAAAAAAAAATAAATTTAATTGATACATCTGCAGAACTAAAAAATATTATACCTGCCGCTGTATTTACAGACACGCAAGGCGTATCTATAAAAAAATCCGATGACGCGCAAGATTATCCAAAAAAAGCGTTCACTGAAAATTATTCGGTAAAAGAAGAAATTAAAACTGATAAAATTTCGGAAATGAAACCGCAAATAAAAACCAAGAAAAATTACACATTCTTTTATATTTTAGGCGGATTAGCTTTATTATTAATCGCATTATAAAAAAAATATTGACAATTTTATTTTTTCTAATATAATTCTTAACCTTATTTTTTAGTTTATATATAAAGCGAAAGCGAATATACGATAAGAAGGTTTGGAGGTATTAAAATAATGTATGCTATATTCAAATGCGGCGCTCAACAATTTAAAGCGGAAAAAGGCGAAGAATTAACTATCCCGTATCTTGCTGAAAATAAAAAGGGCGATGAACTGATTTTTAACGAAGTATTGCTCGTTCAAGACGGTGATAAAATTCAAATAGGAAATCCGTCATTATCAAATGCGTCAGTAAAGGCAAAATTAATCGCTCATATAAAAGACAAAAAAGTGATTATCCAAAAATTCAGACGCAGAAAAAGATATGACAAACGAACAGGGCACAGACAAAATTATAGCAAAATTGTAATCACTGATATAGTTGTTTAAATGGTTGTTATTAGTATAAAAAAAAATAAAACTAATAACGAAACATTGATAAAAGCAAACGGACATTCAAAAATATCAGAAGTATGCAATGCTTTATCGATATTGTTAAAATATTTAGAATTAGGATTAATTGAATTTGCAAATAATTGTCGGGTATCTAAGCCAAAAGAAGGAATATTTGATATTAAATTTGAACAGACAGAAAAATCTGAAATTTTGATATTGACATTTATAAAAACTTTGTATTGGCTGAAAACAAAATACCCAACTGAAATAAATATTAAAGAGGTGTGATAAACTATGGCACATAAGAAAGGCGTTGGCAGTTCGCGAAACGGGCGCGACAGCAATCCGCAATATTTAGGTGTAAAAAGATACGGCGGACAGTTCGTTAAAGCTGGAAATATAATTGTCAGACAGCGCGGCACAAAAATTCATCCGGGCAAACACATCGGCAGAGGCAAAGACGATACTTTATTTGCTTTACGCGACGGCTATGTAAAATTTTCAACTAAAAGCGGCGACCGCACTTTTGTCGAAATTACTGACTCATTAATTTAACAATAAAAAAATGACCGATTAAAAAACAATATTAATTTTATTTTTTAGTCGGTCATTTTTTTTAGGTTTGATGAATTGTTTAATATTAACCAATCCCAAATCTGGAAATTTTATTGGTCTAAAAAAACTCCAAAAACTACAAAATTATTTGCTTGCTAATAATATACAAACAAATTTATATTTAAGCGAATACAAAAATTCAATAACAGAATACTGCATAAAAAATAAGGATAAATATGATGATTTTATCGCTGTGGGCGGCGACGGCACAATAAATGAAGTTATACAATTATCTAAATATAAATCATTTAATTTAGCCATTATTCCAACAGGCACGGCTAATGTATTAGCAAAAGAATTTAATATTTGCGAAACAAATCTTTTTAAAGCTGCAGACACTATTATAAAAAACAAAAAAATCAGAATTAATACTTGGCTGGCAAATGATAGAATATTTCTTTTAATGCTAAGCGGCGGTATAGATTCAATGAGCGTAGAAAACATCAATTTAACTTTAAAAAAATATACCGGAAAATTTTCATATATTTATCAAGCGTTCAAAGAATTGTTTTTCTCGCCAAAAAATGAATATATATTAGATTTCAATAATTCCAAAATAAAAACAAAACAATTTTTTTTGATGAATATATCAAAATATGCTGGAAACTTTAAATTGACAAAGCCGTTAAATTATAATGACAAAAAATTAGAATTAATTTATTTTAACGAATATTCAAATATAAAATTGCTGTTATTCGCTTTATTTGTTCTATTTAATTCCAATACTGCTAAATTAAATTTTATAAAAAAAATATATATTGATTATTCAAAAATCAGTCATTCAGAAAATTCAAATAAATTACCTATACAATTCGACGGCGACGCCGGATTATACACGCCATTAGAAATTAAATTTAATAATTCAATAAGTTTATATGTAAATAATTAATTTTGCGCTAAATTTACATTTTTTTAGTTGATTTTTTTGCTGCGTTTATTTTACTAAGTTTTTTTATTTTTTGCGCTTGGTGACTGTATTTTTTTTATTGCCAATATCTATTAATTTTTTAGAACAATTTATGACTGCGTTCATCAAAAAAAAATCTATTTTTTTATTATTTATTTTATTGACTTCAAATAATTATTATTGTAAAATACCGCTAAATCAAAAATTAGAAAAGGGGGCTGTTTAAAATGGTGAGTTATAAAGATTTGGGATTAGTAAACACAAAAAAAATGTTTAAAAAAGCAATGAAGGAAGGATATGCTGTGCCAGCTTATAATTTTAATAATATGGAACAGTTGCAGGCAATAATTAGAGCGTGCGTAGAAACTCGTTCTCCTGTTATTTTACAGGTATCATCAGGCGCACGTAAATATGCCGACCAGACACTATTAAGATATATGGCTATGGGCGCTGTAGAAATGGTGAAAGTTGCAAAATCTAAAATTCCAATAGCCCTGCATTTGGACCACGGAGATTCTTATGAACTTTGCGTGTCTTGTATAAAATCCGGTTTTTCATCTGTAATGATAGATGGCTCGCATTTATCATTTGAAGAAAATATCAAATTAACAAAGCAAGTTGTTGATTATGCGCATAAATATGATGTTACAGTTGAAGGTGAATTAGGGGTATTGGCTGGTATCGAAGATGATGTTCAAGCAGAAGTATCTCATTATACTGACCCAGCGCAAGTCGAAGAATTTGTAAAACAAACAGGCGTTGACAGTTTGGCAATTTCTATCGGAACATCGCACGGCGCATATAAATTTAAAGTATCTCGTCAGGAAGATATCCCAGAATTGAGATTTGATATTTTAGAAGAATGCGAAAAACGATTGCCCGGCTTTCCAATCGTTTTACACGGCGCATCATCAGTGCCGCAGGAATGGGTAGAAATAATAAATAAATACGGCGGAAAATTAGAAAACGCTTTTGGCGTACCAGAAGAGCAACTGCGCAAAGCTGCAAAATCTGCTGTTTGTAAAATAAATATAGATAGCGACGGAAGATTAGCAATGACTGGCGCAATAAGAAAATGCTTTGCAGAAAATCCAAAAGAATTTGACCCGCGTAAATATTTAGGTCCTGCGCGAGATGCATTAATGCAATTGTATATGCATAAAAACCGCAATGTTTTAGGCAGCGCTGATAGATATTAATAAATAAAAATTTTAGCAGCCGCAGTTTTATACATATTTGTTTTTATTAAAAAACTGCGGCTGCATTCTTATTTTCAGGAGAGATGACCGAGATGGTCTAAGGTGCACGCCTGGAGAGCGTGTGTGGGGCAACTCACCCAGGGTTCGAATCCCTGTCTCTCCGCCACTATTTTATTGAAATCTCTACATATACTGCTCCTGCCATATATATCATCAACAAACTATTTTAACAAAGCGGTTAAAAAAAATTACCGTAGAGATGCCAAGCCCGCAAAGTAAAGAAATAAAATAAAAAAAAATATTAATTATTTTAATGTTTAAAAATTCTCATTTTTTTTTACTTTTTTCTTCTTCGAGTTCTATTTTATCTTCAAGTATGTTTTATTCCTGTCAAATAAAATTTAATAAAAATTTGTAATTGACATAATAATATCAATAATTTAATAAAATTCAATATATCACTTATCCTTTCCCCAAATAATTTAATTAATTTTATCCGCTAAACTTTTAATTTCTGCGCGCAGCGTTTTTATTTAACATTGGTAATTCGAAAGTTGTTTTTTTTAATACAAAAAAATACCAAAAACAAAACACAAAAAAAACAACAAAAAAATTTATTAATAAAAAATAAAACTTGATTTTTTTATTTGTTTTAGTTATAATTAAAAAAAATAAATGATTGGAGCAAATCATTTTATGTCCGGCTCAAAAAATAATATACGAATACTTATCATTGACGACGACGAAAATCAGCGGCTATTATATAAAGAAGAATTAATGGAAGAAAACTTTACTGTTATTGAATCTGTCAATGGCAAAGAGGCAATAGAAAAAATATTAATGTATAAGCCGGATTTAGTTATTCTTGATATACAAATGCCCGATAGTAATGGTCTGGAAACTATGAATGAAATTTTAACTTACAATAAACAAATGCCTATAATTTTACATACAGCTTATTCTCATTATAAAGACAATTTTATGAGTTGGGCTGCTGACGCTTATGTTGTTAAATCATCAAATCTTGAAGAACTTAAAAAACAAGTAATTAAAGTTTTAAAAAATAGAGGGGTCCTATGACAAAATATGACACGCTTAATAAAACATTAACTATAATTTTAGCAGGCGGTCAGGGCACAAGATTAGCGCCTTTGACAATTGAGCGCGCTAAACCTGCTGTTAAATTTGCAGGTAAATATAGAATTATCGATTTTGTTTTGAGCAATTGCTTAAATTCCGGCTTGCGCAAAATTGCTGTGCTTACTCAATATCGTTCTGAATCATTAGACAATCATATTCATTTGGCTTGGAATATTTTTAACTATGAGCTCAAAGAATTTATACATATAGTGCCGCCGCAGCATAATGCAGTAGGCGAATGGTATACAGGCACAGCTGACGCTATTTATAAAAATATCCATTTAATAGAACAATGGTGTCCTGAATATGTCTTAATATTATCTGGCGACCACTTGTATAAAATGAATTATTGGGAATTAATAAATTATCACAAAGAAAAAAATGCAGATTTGACTGTCGCTACTATTGAATATCCGCGCAGCGAAGCGCATCAATTTGGCATCGTAGAAGTAAACGACGATTGGCGTATTGTAGGTTTTGAAGAAAAACCAAAAAATCCTAAACCAATACCTTCAAAACCTGATAAATCATTATCTAATATGGGAATTTATGTTTTTTCAACACAGCCATTAATCAAAGCGCTCGTTGAAGACGCTCGAAAAAAATCTGACCACGATTTCGGAAAAAATGTTATTCCTATGATGATTCAAGAAAATTATAAGGTCTATGCTTATAACTTCTATGATAATAAAAAAAATACCCCTTGCTATTGGCGCGATATCGGGACTATTGACGCTTACTTTGACGCTAATATGGAAGTATTAAAACGCGACCCAAAATTTGATTTTTATGATAAATTTTGGCAATTACGCACTTTACAAGAACAAGCAGCGCCTGCTAAAATCGTTAATGCCGCTAATGGCAAAGAAGCCAAAATTGTAAATTCAATGGTTAGCGGCGGCTGTATAATCGAAGGTGCAACTGTTATTAACAGCATTGTTTCTTATAGAGTTGTAATTCATCAAGACGCATTAGTAGAAAATAGCATAATGTTTGAACATATCAATATAGGCAAAAATGTAAAAATAAAAAATGCTATTATTGATAAAAATGTTAGAATCGCTGATAACTTAACTATCGGATATGACAAAGAATTAGATAAATCCCGCGGTTTTACTATTTCTGAACGCGGTATTACTGTTGTGCCAATGAATAAAATAATAGATAAATAAACTTAATTTTTTTTGTAAGATATGTTATATTAACTCACTATTATATTATTAAATTGTTGTTATATGTTCTGGATTGCTTTTGCAAACCACAGAAAAAATAAAAAAAAATATTTGACAATTTAATATTGAAACATTAGTCGCAAATTTAAAATTTAGTCGCATTAAGTTTAAAAACCAAATTTATTGATAGTCGCAAAACTTAAAATAAATTTTTTGAACTGCGTTTGACAAAATCATCAGCGATTAGTTGACATTTAATAAATCTTGACCATGCATTTTATTTTTACAAATATATTAAAAACACAGAGGAAAAATCGGAAAAAATCGAGCGAGAAATTCAGTTTATATAAAACTTTTTTGTAAAATATTGATAGGCAATAAGATAAAAAGTTTTTTTATAATTTACTGAAATTCTCGCTCGCAAAACGGCTTATAATTTTCTGTTTTTCAATATCTTACGCATAGTGCCATCGAAAACATTAACCCGTCTTTTAGGGGATTGCGACGAATGTTTTTCTATGAATTTTTCAGAAAGTTTTTGATAATCGAAAACATTGACCCGTCTTTTAGGGGATAATTACGATTTGCTGAATAACCAATCTTTTTATTTATTAAAAAAATTTTTTTTATTGTTGTTTCTTCTTTGTGTCTTGGGCTTCCTTTGTCTCTTTGTGTTTATTTTTTTTTTTTTAACACGAAGCCGCGAAGATAAAATAAATACACAAAGAAGAAAATATTTTTTACTATTCAGCAGCTTTGCGGTTGATGGGATATGATTATTTTAGATTATTGTAGTGCAAATAATATGTCAGGCAAGATGCCTGACTTACTATTTTCTTTTTGCGGGTTTACAGTGATTTTTTTTAACAGCAAAAGACGCGAAACGCGCTTTTTCAATTGACAAAATATCTCTATTTTAATATAATCAACTCTAATTTTTTCTAAAAAATAAAAATGCAAAAAAATACAAATTTAAGAATCTTTTCAAAAAAATCCATTTTTCTTTTAAGCGCGGCAATAATAATAACATTTATCAGCGTATTTATTTTTATTAAAAATATCAATAAACCGCTTATCGACGACCCAGATATTTTTAATTATACTTATTTAGCTTATCATACGAGCAAAAGTATAAGTTCCTTTAATTTAAAAAATATTCTTGACACAAAAACATTCTATCCTAATAATAAATTTTCTATGTTGATTTGCGACCCGAGTATGATAACTAATTGCTTTGCGCTGCCGTTTTATATATGGAATAAAGATAATCCGAATTTTGTATTTAACGGCGCAATAATTTTAATGACTTTTATTACTGCGCTGACAGCGTTATTTGCCGGATATTTTTATTTCAAATCTATAACTGCCGCTCTGCTATTTTCAATATTTGTCAATCAGTTTCTTTTCAGAACAGGCGAATATGCGCGATGGCATGCTTACTTCAGCGGTTTTATAATATTAATAGTTTTTTCTATGTTGTATTTGATAAAATCAGAAAATCGCGCAAATATAATCAAATATAGTTTTATTCTTTGTTTATTATTTACTCTGCAATTTTATAGTTCGATATATTTGTTTTTTACCGCTATTCATATTCTGCCAATTGCATATATTATATTTTTATCAAACCGCCAATATCAGCATATCAAATATTTTTCGTGTTTTATGTTTTTAATTTTTGTTTTTATCCTGCCTTTTATTTTATTAAATCTAATACATATAAAAGCGGACACATATAATTGGCATATTGATCAATATAATAATATTTCTAATATTTTTGTTGATATTTTGAGATATATAAGCAATTTAGAAATACCAGAAACTTCTAATTCTATGTATCTGCGTATAAATGCTCATTATATTGCGCTGTTAATTCCAATATTATTATTTTATAAATATACCCGCGAAAAAATGATATTTCCAATTATTATGTGCATAGTTATAATATTATTGAATACAGATGTCATATACAAAAATTTAATAAATTATCCGTTATTCAAGCAATTTAGAAATTACAATCGCATTATGCATTTATTCAATATTTGTTTCGCTGTAATTTCAGTTAATTGTTTGATTACAGGGCTAAAAAAAATCAATAAACCCGGCAGGCAAATAATTCTACTGATTTATTTTTTAATTTTTATTTGGATTTCCGCATATCCCGGCGATAAGATCACTTTAACGCCAAGTTTTTTTTTAAAAACAAAACAAGAATTAGATAAAAAAATTATAGAAGCATTTGAAAACAAACAAAATTCAGTTCTATTATTTTTACCAATAGGACCTGCGTATGATGTTTTTTATCTAAATTACTTTATTTTCATTTCTGATAATTTGCTGGTCAATGGCTTTACTCAACATTTCAACAGCGATTATGTTAAACTTTATAATATATTAAATACTTATCCGTCTAATGAAAGTATTGAGCGTATTCAGAATATAGCGGTTGATTATATTCTAATTAATCAGCGCGATATTTTTAATCCTGATTTTCAGATTTACAAATATATCGCGGCAAATTAAAATATATTGATCTAAAACTTTTTTTCTTTATTAGCCGCGTTATTTTTATCATAATATAGCCAAAATATTTTTTGAAAAATTGACATAGCAAATTTTCATAAAAAAATATAAAAATTGTCATTATTTTTTCAGAAAAGATTTTTTGGCGCCCGCCTAATATTTTGAAAAACAATAAGATATTTTTTAGAAAAATAATTTTGAAGAATGTTTGCAATATATCGAAAGTGAAAAAAATAAAAAATACAAAAATAAAAAAAAGGAGGCGGTTGATATGTTTCTTACAAGAAGTTTATTTAATGATGATTTCTTTGATGATTTATTTAATTGGGATTTTCCAATTCAGCGTAATTTTAGCAGATTTTTCAACACAAAGGTTTTTCCGATGCTGAATATTTACGAAGATGAAAATAATTATTATATCAGCGCGGAATTACCTGGCGTAGAAAAAAAAGATTTAAAGATTAGTTTAGTTGGCGACACATTGTCAATTGAAGGCAAACGCGAACAAAAAGAAGACAAGAAAAAGAAAACATATTATCGCAGCGAAAGAGTATATGGCGAATTCAAACGCAGTATTTCATTAAGCGAATCAATTGACAAAAACAAAATTCAAGCTGAACTGAAAAATGGCGTTTTATTGATTACGTTAGCAAAAGCCGAAGAAATTAAACCAAAAGCAATAGAAATAAAATAAAAAAAGGAGGCGAGAATTATGAAACAGGAATTAATGAAGAAAGAAGAAAATAAGATTGAAAAAATCGACAGACATTACGAGCCGGAAGTAGATATTTACGAAACTGAAAATGAGATAGTTTGCGTATTTGATATGCCGGGAACAGAAAAAGACAAAATCAAAGTGAATTTTGAAAAATCAAGATTAACAGTCGAAGCCGAAGCGATTGACTATATTAACAAAAAATGGTCTGTTATAAACGAAGAATATCGAATATATAACTATAAACGAATGTTAACTTTTGCCGATGTGATAGACCCGAATAAAATTGAAGCAAGTTATGAAGATGGCGTTTTAAAGGTTGTATTGCATAAAAAACAAGAGGTTAAGCCAAAAGCAATAGAAATCCAAGTCAAATAAAACGCAGAATATCAAGTTTAAGCAGTATAATTTTGATTAGCGCGAGCAGCGAGTGAAAATCTAATAATTTCTCGCTGCTCAGCGAAAAATATCAGATTATTTTTTCATTTATAATTCCTGCCAGATAACTGCTATTACCGCTAAAATGTTATTTTTTTCTATTTGATAAATAAATAGTTAAATTACTAATCTTAAAATCATTAAAGTTTTTACGAATATTGCCGATAAATATAAATGTAATAAATAAGTAGTAAGTTGATTATCCCTCCCTCAAAGGTCAACTTATTGCTAAATGTTTTTATTATATTTTTTATGTAGGCAGTTGTCAAAAGGGCCGACAACTGCCTTTTTTATTTTATCGTAATTCATTGCAAAATAAAGGGACAAATAAAGGGACAGGCGTCACCTCTTCACTTCTTTTCAAACAACTTTGCATTATTCAACCCTGTGAGTGTTGATATTGATTTTTATCTTTGTTCCGAAGGGGATGGACACCTGCGACTAATATTTTTTAATTGCATCACAGTTGCTCCAATATATTTATGTCAAGCATCTTGCCTGACATACAATATTGCATATTTGTGTGTTAAAAATTTTGGAAATTATTGGAAACGCGCGCAGTCTTTAAAAGCAGAGATTAAATATTGCCAAAAAAAAATAAAAATTAAGAGCAATATAATTCATTATATTTTTCCGCTACTTTTCTTGCTAAATTACGCACGCGCAGAATATATTTCATTCGTTCTGATACGCTTATAGCGCCGCGCGCGTCAAGCATATTAAAAGTATGCGAACATTTCAAAACATAATCGTATGCAGGAAAAACCAAATTTTTTTCAATGATATTCAAGCATTCTTTTTCAAATGAATTAAATAATTGATACATTAGGTCAGTATCAGCATATTCAAAATTATAATACGAATATTCTATTTCTGTTGGTTTATGGACATCTCCATATTTTACACCAGGCGCCCAATCAATATCAAATACAGATTTAACATTTTGTATAAACATTGTTAATCTTTCTAATCCGTAAGTTAGTTCAGCTGGTATTTTTACAAGTTCGATACCGCCGCACTGTTGAAAATAAGTAAATTGCGTAATTTCCATACCATCGAGCCAAACTTCCCAGCCGAGTCCCCAAGCTCCGAGCGTCGGAGATTCCCAATCATCTTCAACAAATCTAATGTCATGTTCTTCCGGCGTTATTCCTATATATCGCAAACTATCAAGATATAATTGCTGAATATCAGCTGGCGCTGGTTTAATAATAACCTGAAATTGATAATAATGCTGCAATCTATTTGGGTTTTCGCCATAACGGCCGTCAGTAGGTCGGCGCGATGGCTCAACATACGCTGTTTTCCATTCTTTTTGTCCTAAACATTTTAAATAAGTATGTGGATTGAATGTACCTGCTCCTACTTCAATATCAGTAGGCTGAACAATAGCGCAGCCCTTTTGCGCCCAATAATTTTGCAATTTTAAAATTACATCTTGAAAATACATAAAAATAATAGCCCCCCTAAAAAATCAAAAGCAATTTTAAAATATAAAAAATAATAGTCAAGTAAAAAAAAACTTGATTTTTTTTATTATAAAAATATATTAAGTGCTTTGCTAATAGTTGTAGGGAATGCGGTGAAAATCCGCAACTGGCCCGCAGCTGTGAGCGGTAGCGAAAGTCAAAAAATAATCAAAAAGAAGTTGATTATTTAAAAAAGCCACTGAACTTATAAAAGTTTGGGAAGGTTTGACAAGTAGATAGCCGCAAGTCAGAAAACCTGAACTATTAATTTTTGCTTATATTCAATTTCGGCGACAAATTGAATATAAAAAGATTGGCTGGATTAAAATCGGGAAAATCCCGCAATCTGTTGATTTTTCAAAAACAGCAGATTGCGGGATTTTTTTTTGTTAAAAGCAATTTCTTATTGAATGAAATTTATTGTCGCCTTTTTAAATTTAATAATAGTGCGGGGGTGAAATAAAATTTATTTTAATGGTAGTTATATCGAAATTATATTTGTATTTTTTGTAGTATGTGCGAATGTGCGCACATTCGTACATACGCGCATATCTAAAAAAACAAATAAAAAATATTTAATAAGGAGGCAATAAATTATGTTAAAAAAAATTTGTTTATTTTTAGTTTTATTTTTATTTATTAAATTTAGCGGTATCGCTGAAATTATTGATTTCGGCGAAATTGTAATAACAAGCGAGCGATTAGAAAACACTCTGCGTAATTCAAACAAAAATATTTATATTATCACTGCTGACGACATAAAAAATCGCGGAATTACAAATATATTTGATGTTTTTAAAATTACGCCCGGCGCAATAGCGCGCGATTGGACAGGCGGCGGCAAAAAAGGCAGTATAGATTTACGCGGACAGGGCGAAGCGGCAAATAACAATATTTTAATTTTAATTGACGGAGTGAGTATTAATCCAATAGATATGTCCGGTCCTGATTATTCGCAAATATCAATTGAACAGATCGATAGGATAGAAATTTTACCGGGCGGCGGCGGCATACTCTACGGAGATAAAGCAATTGGCGGCGTAATAAATATTATTACTAAATCAGCAAAAGAAACAGATGTAAAAGCATCGGCAAAATTAGAATTCGGCAGTTATAATTTTTTCAATAAGGGCTTTGATTTGAATTACAAATCGCAGAATTTTTCTGTTCTTGCGGCATATTATCATAAAAATTTCGACGGATACAGAGAAAATTCTGAGCATAATGCGCATAACGCAAATCTAAAATTTAATTTCAATATTACAGATTATCTTAAATCTTCTTATTCAATACATTATAATAAAGACGATTATGGTTTGCCCGGCGCATTAACTTACGCTCAAATGCAAGCAAATCGCAGACAGTCCATTAATCCGCTCGATAATGTGCATACTAAAAATATTCGGCAGATATTCGGCTTAAAATTTAAAAACGGAAATTTTGCTATTGACAATAATTTGAGTTATTATATTCAAAAAATCCAAAATGAAATAGTAAGTTGGTATGGCTTCGGCTTTGGCTTTGGCAATGAAAAAATCGATAATAAAAAAATCGCAAATCATTTAACCTTTAAATTTGAAAAAAACCGCGAAAAATTAATTGCAGGCATAGATTATCAAAACTCTAATTCTGAAACTAACAATGCCAATAAAATCAAAAAAGAAAATCTGGGCTTGTATATTTTAAATAACTATCGAATATTAGAAAATCTTGCATTTTCAGTGGGCGGCAGAAAAGAAAAAACTGAATTGACATATTACGCAAATAACAAGCAAAAAAAATATGACGAAGATATTTATGAAGCAGGGCTAAATTATTATTTCAATAATGACGCTAATGTATATTTCAATATTTCAGAAAATTACCGAACACCTGTAACTGATGAATATTATACTTGGGGCGCATATTTAGAAAATTTAGAACCGCAAAAAGGCACAAATATTGAATTGGGCTTGCGCGCAAAACTAAAAGAAAAATATAACTTTTTCGTCAGCGCATATACTAACGCTACTGAAAAAGAAATTTTTTATAATCCTACTACTTGGGCTAATGACAATATGCCGGGCAAAACAAAAAGAGAGGGAATAGAATTTTTATCAGAACAGCAATTCACAGAAAATATAACAGCGCGTCAGTCATACAGCAGGATATACGCTAAATTTTCAGATGGACCGTATAAAGATAAAAAAGTGCCGGGCGTTCCAAATAATATTTTCTCGTATGAAGTATTAACAAAATTTCCGAAACTTGTAAATGTTTTGATAAATTATTATTATGCTGACGGCTGTTATCCAATTTCTGATTTTACTAACAGCAGCGGCAAAACAGAATCTTACAGCGTTGTTAATCTGAATTTTAATAAACAAATTAACAACTTGATTTTTAATTGCGGAATTAATAATATATTTAATGAAAAATATTCGCAGTATATAGTAGTTGATTACGGTTTTGGCAAAAATTATTATCCGTCGCCAGAACGAAATTATTATGCTAATATCTCATATAAATTTTAGATGAAAAAATTATTTTTTTGGTTTTTTTTGATTTTTTTTGCGAATTGCGCGAATAAAACTAATACAGTATCGTCAAATAATACAAAAAAAGACGCGCAATTTTTACATATACTTTCTTTGGCGCCGAGTATTACAGAAACTATTTCATTACTCGGCGCTTCTGAAAATTTGGTAGGAATTACGGAATATTGCAAATATCCGCAAGATTTATTAAAAGACAAACATCGTATCGGCGGCTTTACAAATTTTAATTTTGAATTGATTTCAGCGTTAAAACCGGATTCGGCATTTTTATTGCCTATCCATCAAAAAGAATTAGAAAATTTTAAAAGATTAAAAATTGATTGCATATTAATCAAACAAGATACTATTGACGATATAAAAAAATCCATTTTTACAATCGGCGAATATTTAGATAAAACAGACACGGCGCTAAAATTAATTAAAGAAATAGAAGATAGCATAAATAACGTAAAATTACAAATTTCAAAATTGCAAAATAAAAAAGTCTTGATGATTGTATCAAGAGACCAGACAAAATTATCCGCAATTTTCGCAGCTGGCGCTAAAACATTTTATAATGATATAATTAACCGATTAGGTTTAATTAATGCGCTCGCTGAAAATAATATTGAATATCCGATGATAAGTATTGAAAGTATAATGGCAATTAATCCTGATATTATAATAGAAATTTATTCGCCGGATGCGGGAATGACAGCGCGCAGAACAATTTTAGAATTAAAAAACGACTGGAAAAATCTAAAAACTGTAAACGCTGTAAAAAATAACAATATATTTTTTATAATTGCAGATTATGCTGTTATTCCGGGACCTAGAATAATCAATTTATTAGAAGATTTTAGAAAAATTTTTGAAAAGTGTAATTTACAAAATTAAGAATAATGAATATAATAAGAATTTCAAATTTGAATTATAAAATTGATAATATTTCTATATTAACAGATATAAATTTTAGTATTCAGCAAGGTGAAATGTTTGCTGTTATCGGGCCTAACGGCGCCGGCAAATCTACGCTTTTAAAATTATTATGCGGCTTGATTCACGGCAAATTATCAGGCGAAATTTTTATTAAAGACAGACTTATTGAAAAATATTCACAACTCGAAATTTCTAAAATTATCGCATATATCCCGCAAATACTCGAAGCAAAAAATTTTTATGGCTGGACTGTTTTTGATTATGTATTGACAGGCAGATTTAGATTTTTAGATAGATTAAACGGCTTTACTAAAAATGATTATGATACAGTCGAACATATATTAGCGGCTCTGCAAATCACAAAATTTAAAGACAGATATTTATCTACATTAAGCGGCGGAGAACTGCAAAAAACTCTGTTAGCCGCTGCGCTCGCGCAAGATACTGAAATTATTTTATTAGATGAATTTTCAAATTTTTTGGATTTGTATCATAAATTGGAATTAGATGAATTTATAAAAAAACTAAACTTACAAGGCAAAACGATCATTTCTGTCACGCATAATATTAATGACGCTGTCAGATTTAGCAATAGAATATTAGTGTTAAAATATGGAAAACAATATTACTGTGGCGCGCCGCGCGATTTTATTTTTTCAAAAACAGCAGAAAAAGTATTTAATGTCAAATTTGAAAAAATTACATATTCCTTTAATAATAATACAGTCCCTATATTTTTATAAAAAATTTTTAACAATAAAGCGCGCTTTTATAAAAAATCCAATATTAATTAACAAACTAACAAATGCGAATGTAAGTGCAATTATTTTTATTTGTGGGCTCTGCGGTTCTGCGGCGGGATATAATTCACTGCAAAGACGCGAAGTGCGCGAAGATTTATTAGATAAAAAGATAAAATTTTAATTTTTGGTTTTTTATGGTTTATTTTTTTCTTCTTTCTGGCTTGGTCTTCCTTTGTGTCTTAGTGTTAAAAAAATAAAAATAAACACTAAGATTCTAAGATAAAATAAGCGTCGAAAAAGAAATTTTTTATCCAGCCACTTTCACTTTGTAGGTGAATTAACAAGCAAAAAAAAGAACGCTTCTAAAAAATATATCACGCCGATGTAAAATCGGCGACTACAACTTTGTGTCTTCACCTGCGGCTATTATCATTCAACGCCTTCGGCGTTTTTTTGGCATATCTAAAAAATCACTTCTATTCACTTTCATTTGTATGTTAAAATAAAAAAACAAACGAACAAAAGTGAATGTAAATGAAATTATTTTCCTTTGCGAACTTTGCGTGAATCTTTGCGGTATTTGCGGTATTTTTTTTTAATCGCTAATATCGTCAAATTTATTTTTAAAAAATTTTTGACTGCGTTCTTTAAAAATCAGCATTTAATTTTTTCTTGATTTTTATTATTGAAAGGTATATTATAAAAAAATAAAAATATGGTGGAAAAAATAATGGCTGATGATATTAAAATATTAACTGGAAATTACGCGGCTGGCTATGCGGCATATTCAGCAATGGCACAGGTAGTAGCGGCTTATCCGATTACTCCGCAGTCGCCGGTAGTAGAACTAATCTCAAAATTAGTAGAAGAAAAAAAACTAAATTGTAATTTTATAAATGTCGAAAGCGAACATTCGGCATTAGCAGTATGTATAAATGCTTCGCTTGCAGGCGCACGGGTTTTTACCGCTACTTCCGCTAATGGTCTTGCACTTATGCACGAATTATTGCATTGGGCTGCTGGCTCGCGGCTGCCGATAGTGATGTGCTGCGCAAATCGCGGTATGGCTGCGCCTTGGACAATTTTGAATGATCAGCAGGATTCAATTTCTCAACGCGATACTGGATGGATACAATTGTATTGCGAAGATAATCAAGAAATTTACGACACTGTGATACAAGCGTATAAAATAGCGGAATCATTGTATCTGCCGGTAATGGTGTGTTATGACGGCTTTATTTTATCGCATCGCAGTATGCCAGTAAAAATCGAGACGCAGAAAAAAATCGCTGAATTTCTACCTGAATATCAGCCGCTCGTAGAATTTAATCCCGATAATCCGCAAAATATCAATCCTGTTGTATTATCAGAAAAAATGTTTAATAAAAATAACGAATTAAAAAACGGATATATGGAATTTCGCAAAAAATTACAAGATACTTTATTAGAAGCGCTAACAATCATTCCGCAAATAAATAATGAATACTTACAAAAATTCAATCGCTGTTATGGCGACGGCTTAATAAAATCCTATAAATTAAACGACGCTGAATATTTAATTATTACGCTCGGCAGTCTTGGCGCTGAAGCTCTTGAAGCAATAGAATTATTACGAAAAAAAAATATTAAAATAGGACTGGTAAATGTAAAAACATACAGGCCTTTTCCAAAAACTAAAATATTAGAAATTTTAAAAAATAAAAAGACCGCAGTTGTATTTGAAAAAAATATTAGTTATGGTTTTGAAGGCGCATTATCAGCAGATATAAAAGCGGCAGTTTATGAAATTAATAATGCTCCTAAAATTCAAAGCGTAATTTGCGGATTAGGCGGAAGAAATGTGTCATTTTATGAAATAGCAGATACAACTGAAAAAATAATAAAAAATGAAATTTCAGATAATCGAGAATATTGGTTAAGAACAGATTAATTTAATTAAAAAAAGGATAGAAAAAATAAATGATTAAACAGATTACAGAATTGTCAGAACAAGAATATTTACTGTGCGGCACGCGCGCTTGCAGCGGCTGCGGGCTTGCTATCGCTTATCGCCACGCATTAAAAGCATTGGGGAAAAATACTATTATAGTGATACCCGCTTGCTGCGCGACTGTGCTGCAAGGTATGTATCCTGTAAGTTCAGCGCAAGTTACTATTGTTAATACGGCATTTGAAACCACAGCATCAGCTGCTGCTGGCATTTATGCAGGATTGCAAGCGACTAAAAACAAACATAATTTTAATGTAGTCGGCTGGGCTGGGGACGGCGGCACAGTTGATATTGGACTGCAAGCATTAAGCGCTGCTGCCGAACGCAATGACAATATAATTTATGTATGCTATGATAACGAAGCGTATATGAATACAGGCACGCAGCGTTCTGGCGCAACTCCTGAAAATGCGCTGACTACCACAACGCCGCTATTCGGCAAACAGCATAAAAAGAAAGATATAATAAAAATTATGGAAGCGCATAATATTCCATATATTGCTACTTGCTCGCCAGCTTATCCGGTAGATTTATATAATAAATTTTTAAAAGCAAAATCTATTCAGGGCTTTAAATTTATATATATTTTTATTCCTTGTCCGCCGGGCTGGGGCTTCAATCCTGCGCAAACTATCAAAATCGGAAAATTAGCCGCTGAATGCGGAATATTTGAATTATTTGAAATTATCAATGGTGAAAAAATCTACAATGGCATAACAGAACGAATAAAAAACAATAAACAACCAAAAAAAAATCCAGTGGAATATTATTCGCTTCAAATGCGCTTTAAAAATTTATCAAAAAATAAATAAAAAAAATATTAACTTAAAATCTTTTTTTAGATTTTTAACTGCGATTTTCAATAAAAATTCCGTTTTTTTTCTCTTGATTTTTTTAAGATTATAAATTACTTTTATTATATAATCAGCTCAAGGAAATTTGTAGTGAATAAACAATATGCTGCTGTATTATATTCATATTATTTTATTATACCCAAAATATATATTTATTGAGGTGGTAAATATTATATTATGAAACAAAAAATGTCATTAGGCATAAAAATATCTATTTTAACTTGCATTTTTTTGATTATTACAAGTATTGTTTTAAACATTTGCGCTAATTATGGATTAGATACATTAGGGAAAAAAATGTTAGGCGAACAAGCGTTGTCTATACTTAATGCAACAATAGTAAATATAAACACTGAAGAATTTGAACGTTTAGTAAAAGCCAACACAAACGAAGATACTTATTACGAAAAATTGCGAATATATTTAGATGAAGTGCGCAGAGCAACAGGTTGTAAATATCTCTACACAATTGTATTGCAAGACAACAAAAAAGATGTTCGCTATATTGTTGACGGTAATGACACAACCTCGTCAGAATTCAGCGATTATAATAAAATAGAAAGTATTTCTACTTTTCCTCAGCATTTAGAAACAGTTTTTTTTTCTGGAAACACTTTAATTTCAGACATATATTCAACAACCGAATGGGGCGATTTAATATCTGCATTTATACCTATAAAAACTTTTGACAATAGAATAGTTGGCGCGCTCGCTTGCGATTATACTGCCGCTGCTGTAAAAGAACGTAACAGCGCATTAAAGCGCTTTATAATTATTGCCAATTTTATAATAGTCTTCACTTTAATTTGCATAAGTTTATTTGTTCTTAACAGAATGTTCAAGCCGCTTCGTGAATTTGCAATACTCTTCAAAAAAGGCGCAACTGGCGATTTAAGTGTTCGGACAAATTTCAATACAAACGATGAAATTGGCGAAATGTCAACAGCATACAATGATTTTATGAATATACTTTCAATTTTTTGTAATAAGATGAAATTAATAGCGGAAGACAAATTATTCGACAAATCATTAGACGAAGATATGCCCGGTGATTTTAAAGAAATAAAAAATACGATAGTAAAAAATCTACGGGAATTAGCAGAACAAGCGCAGATAATAGCGTCAGACGATTTATATAATCAAAAACTAAAAACAGATGCGTCTGGCGCACTGAGTAAATCTTTTGCGGATATGATAAAAAATTTACGGACATTAACTGACAGCGCAGTTATAATAGCTCGCGATGATTTAACAAATTCAAAATTAGACAATATTCAAGCAGGTGCACTAGGCAGCGCATTTAAAGAAATGATTAATAATTTACGAAATTTTGCTGAGTTAGCAAATCTAATAGCGCTCGGTCAACTTTCAGATAACAGATTAAATTTAAAAAATAATGGCGGCGCGTTAAATTCAGCGTTTTATAATATGATTGTAAATTTAAAAAAATTAGCGGCTCAAGCGAATGCTATTGCCGAAGGAAAATTAACTGCTGGAATTTTAAATGAAAAAATACCTGGTGAATTAGGCAGCGCATTCAGTATAATGACCGAGCAACTTCGTAAATTAATCAATAAATTAGAAAATATGCTCGCTGAAATTAAAAATGTTTCTGTTGATATTGAGGGCTGCTCGAAAATAGTAGATCAGACTACAGAAGATTTTATTGAAAGCAGTAAAAAACAAGAAGTATTAGCGGAAGATACAAGTACGGCATTTAATGAACTTTCAATTTCAATAAATAATGTCAGCGACCAATCTGCTAAAAACAAAGAAAATGCGGATAAAACCGGAAGTTTAGCAGAGCAGGGCTATGCGTTAATTAACAAAGTAAGTCAGCAGATGGAAAGCATTAACGACAGCATAAAAGCAACTGCATCAAAATTACAAGAACTTAATGAAAGCAGTAGAAAAATAGTCAATATAGTTGATATAATAACAAGTATCAGTGAAAAAACAGCATTATTAGCATTAAATGCCGCAATAGAAGCGGCGCGCGCAGGCGAAGCTGGACGCGGCTTTGCGGTAGTTGCAGACGAAGTCAATAAATTAGCCGAACAGACGCATAAATCAGTAAAAGAAATATCTATGCTCGTTGATACAATAAAACTACAAACAGAAATGTCTGTTGAATCAATGAATAAAGGGCTATCGTTAGTATCAAGCGGCGTTGAAATCGTTGAACAGGCATCTAACTCATTTAAAGAAATTTCAAACGCTATAAATGAATCTAATAATTCAATAGCCAATATTACAGATTCAATTAATGAACAAAGTAAGGTAATAGCGCAAATATCTAAAACAACTGACAAACTAAAAAACATTTCAAAAGAAATTTCCGCTAAATCTCTGAATTTACAGGAAAAAGGCAAGACATTACGGACAAATGCCAATAAATTATTTGAAATATTAAAAAATAAATAAGGACAAAAAAAATATGAAAAAAATAATATTAGTTTTTATTTTTGCTGCGACTGTATTTTTATTATTCAACGGATTAAAATTAAAAGATTTATTAAAAGGAAAAGATATTGGAAAAGAAGAAAAAAAAGATTATGAAGTTAAAGCGCCTACAAAATCTGTCGGCGTGCGCGGATTAGAGGAAGAAAAGACCGAAAAAAAAGAAAATGATAATATATTTGGGCTTTTTAAAAAAAATAAAACAGAAGAAAATTACGAAGTAAAAACAGCGGCAAAAACAACTGGCGTGCGCGGATTAAATGAGGTGGGCGGCGCAGAAAATAACAATGCGCAAATTGATAAAGTTCCATATTTTGAAATTTTAAAAAACGAATTAGAACTTTTTAAAAAACAAGGAAACCTAAAATGAAAAAAATAATAACATTAATATTTATTTTACTAATCGCATTGTCAAATATCGCTACTGCCGGAATATTTGACAAATTAGATAAACTTGATAATGACCGAGCAAAAGCTGCTGTAAACATAGTAAAAACTCTTATTTCATTAGACGAAGAAGACGAAATAGAAATAGGTAAAACAGCCGGTATATCGCTGATTAATAAATTCGGATTATATGAAAATGCCGCGGCGGTCAAATATATAAATCTTATCGGAAATATATTAGCAGAAAATTGCGAACGCTCAAATTTAAAATTTCATTTCAATATATTGAATTCAGAAAGTATCAATGCTTACGCTTGTCCGGGCGGCTTTATATTCATCACATTAGGCGCATTAAAATTTGCCGAATCAGAAGATGAAATCGCCGGAATATTAGCGCATGAAATAGCGCATATAACATTAAAACACGAAATAAGAGAAATCAAAAAATCTAATATATTAAAAGAATTATCAGAATTGCACGGTCAAAAAAATCGCGAAGTAATAAACAGATTATCTAATTTCGTATTGGATAATTTATTAGTCAAGGGTCGCAGCCGCAAAGACGAATACGAAGCGGACGAACATTCATTAAATTATATTAAAGAACATAATTATAATGCTGAATTAAAAAATTTTTTAGCAAGATTAGCGCAAGATTCAGGCAATACCGAAAAAAAATCAAAATTAGAATATTTAACTAAAACGCATCCACCGTTAGTCGAACGAATTGCCAAACTCGAAAAAAAATCAGATATTTTACAAACAGATATGTCTAAACGAACAGCAAGATTCAATTATATAAAATCTACAATTGCGCAAAATGACTAAAATAGCTGTATTTGGCGGAACATTTAATCCACCTCATATTGGACACTTAAAAATTATAGAAAAATTACAAGCGCTCAAAAAACACAATAAAATTTTTATCATACCGACTTATCTGCCGCCGCATAAAGAATTGGCTGATTATATAAGCGCGCAGGACAGATTGAATATGTTAAACTTGCTTTTTGCAAATATTGATAATATCGAAATTTCAGATATTGAACTAAAAAAAAAAAAAATTTCATACACTTATTACACAGTGTTAGAACTCAAAAACGCGCATAAAAATAGCGAAATTGATATAGTTATTGGCGCTGATAATTTTGAAATTTTAGACGAATGGCATAAGATTAATGAACTTCTGCAAACAGCAAAATTTATTGTGTTTTCCAGAAATTCAGCAATCAGCGATCATACTAAAATTCCTAAAAATTATGAAAAATACAAATCTAATTTTTTTTTTATAGATGATTTCGATTTTACGGTTTCATCGTCTAAAATACGAGAATTAATCAAATCAAAAAAATATGATGAAGCACAAAAATTATTAAATCCTGAAATTTTTGAATATATTGTCCAACATAAATTATACGAATGAAAAATAAAATTGCAGAACTTGAAAATTTTTTAATGAAAAATTTAGATGAGCATCGCATAGCGCATAGTTATTCAACTTTAGCAACTGCGCTAAACTTAAAAAAAATTTTTAAATTGAAAATTTCCGATATTGATATTATAATCACCGCAATTTCGCATGATTTTGGAAAATGTATGAAATATGAAGATATGTTAAATTTAATATTAAAAGAACAAATTAAACTTGATGAATTTGAAAAAAAACATAAAAATTTATGGCACGGTCATATTTCAGCGCATTTATTGGAAAAAAAATTTAAAATAAAAAAAGCAAATATTTTAAAAGCTGTCAAACATCATACGACAGGTCATATAAATATGTCGAATTTATTGAAAATTATTTATATAGCCGATTATGTCGAGCCATTGAGAAAACATCAAATTGTAGATATATGTCAATATAAAAATATTGACACATTATTATTAGAAATTATAAATAAAAAATTGGAATATTTAAAAAAAAACGAGCAAACCGCTGCAGTTCATCCATTAATATATAAAATTCAAGAAAAATACAATAAAAAAACAAAAAAGCAAATGCAATGAGAATTTTAAAAAAGATATTTAATATTGGCAAAAAATATACTAAAAAAATTATTGAATCAACTATAACAAAAAAATCAATCGATCATTTAAAAAAATATTCTGCATTGTATTTATCTATAACTTTGATAATAGTTTTAGGATTTTTATTTTGGCAAAATATAGTAAATATATTTCAAGGCACGCCGCAAATTGTGGCGCTCGACAAAGATGTGAGCATCAATATTCTAATAGGAGCATTAAGCGATAAAGACGAACTTATGAGTTTGTATTTATTCAGTTTTGAGCCGAATACTCGAAAAATAGGAATATTATACTTTCCTAAAAATACTTTACTGCTGCAAATTTCACGCGCAGGTCAAAATAAATTATTCACAATAGACGAATTATATAAAAAAGGCAGGTGGAAATATTTAAGAGACAGTATTGAAAACGACTTTAAAATCAAAGCGCCGTATTATTTAGGATTAAAAAATTCTGATTTAATAAGTATCATAGATTTATTAAGCGGAATTGAAATGGATATAGACGAAGAAATAAAATTCTATGATAGATACGCCAATCAATGGTATCTGATACCGCGCGGAAATGTCAATCTCTGCGGCTATAAAATCAGCGAATATTTAAAATACGATAAAGATATATACGATGAGATTAATCTAATAAAACGCAAAGAAAATTTTGTCAAAGCACTGTTTGATAAATTAAATAATTTAGAATATTTAGAAACGCAAGAAAATTATTTAAAAAATATATACTGGCTGATAACTCAAAAAAATATTTCGTTTAATGACTTTTGCGAATTGATTTATAATGTAAAAGATGTTAAGCAATATGATATAGTATTGGACAGCGCGATAGGTGGAGAAGAGCATTTTAAAGATAAATTCGGGCTGCGCATCAGCATTACTAAAGCCGCGAGTATTTTACCTAAAAGTTTTAGATACAAAGTAGAATCGCTTGAAAAAAGCGAAAACATAATCGTAGAAATACTGAACGGCACAAATATTTCCGGATTAGCCGAACGCTGTCGAAAATATTTACAAAATTATGAAGATATCGATGTTCAGATAATAAGCGCTGCTCGAAAAAAAGATTATACGAACACATTGATAATAGATAGAAAAGGAAACTTAAAATCAGCGCAGAGAATAAAGGACATTTTGAAAATTGGCGAAATACAAACTGATATAAATGTATCTGCTGTTGTAGATATACGAATAATTTTAGGAAAGGATATAGCGGAGATTTTAAAATGATATATAATATCAAAGCCAAGCCATTAACCGTCACAGAACTAACGCACAAAATTAAAAATTTGTTAGAAGCAAATTTTTTGAATATCGCAGTTGAAGGCGAAATATCTAATATGCGTTATTCTTTTAATGGTCATTTATATTTCACATTAAAAGATACTAATGCCTCAATATCAGCAGTGATTTTTAAAAATAGATTAGGGAATGTGAAATTCAAGTTAGAAAATGGTCTGAAAGTAATAGCAAGCGGACGAATAACAGTATACGATCCGCGTGGCGAATATCAAATAAATATTGAAAATATTATGCCCGCTGGATTGGGGCTTTTGCAATTAGAATTAGAAAAATTAAAAGAAAAATTGCGGAACGCAGGTTGGTTTGATGAAACGCGTAAACGTAAAATTCCATGGATACCTGAAAATATTGGAATAATCACATCGCCAACAGGCGCGGCGCTGCAAGATATATTAAATACTATAGAACGCAGATTTCCAAAAGTAAAAATATTTTTATATCCTGTAACTGTTCAAGGTGAGAATGCAAAATACGAAATAAACGAAGCGTTTGAATATTTCAACCAAAATCCGATAGTCGATGTGATAATATTAGCGCGAGGCGGCGGATCTCTTGAAGATTTATGGGCGTTTAATGAAGAATTAACAGCGCAAGCAATATATAATTCCGCGATACCTGTAATTACTGGCATTGGTCATGAAACAGATTTTACAATATCTGATATGGTCGCCGATTTACGAGCACCAACGCCTACTGCTGCAGTTGAACGCGCTGTACCTGACTATAAAGAGGTAATTTTACGATTATTAAATTTGCAAGAAACTCTGACATTAAAATTAAAAAATAAAATTTCGCTGCTTTCCGAAAAACTAAATACTCTCAAAAATAGCAGAATATTTTTACAGCCGACAAATAAAATCGATTATTATAAATTATTATTAGACGATTATAAAAATCGATTAGGAAATTCTTTGATTGCCAAACATTCATATTTCAAAAAAATATTAGTCTCGATAGATTTAGAAAAAAAATTATTAAGTTATTTATCTTTAAAAAAAATCGGAATTAAACATCTTAAAAAAATTATAACATTAAATTTTCAAAATCGGACAAAAAGCATTTTTGAAAAATTAGATTATTTAGATAAAAAAATGCAAACTGCTCTAAAAAATAAAATTGACAAAAAAAAGATAGCGGTCAAAAATTTGAATAATAATTTGATACATCTCAATCCTCTGAATATTTTAGAGCGCGGGTATGCCGCAGTATTTTCAAAAGACGATAAGCCGCTGACTACTATAAAAAATCTTAATATTAGCGACAATATAAATGTTCGTCTAAAAGATGGAAATATTCAATGCGAAGTAAAAAATATAAAAACTCAATTAATTGATTTTAAAGAATAACTTTGAATTTTCAAAAATTTTAGATTTTAAACAATCGCTATTTAATTTTGTTATTTGCGCTAATTCTTTTATAAAAATTTCATAATTTTTCGACACATCGTCAATTGCATAATTTGAAATATACGGCGCATCGGTTTCAAATAATATTTTATCTATTGGCATTAAATTTACAGCGTTTTTTTTTGAAAAATTAAAATTCTGGAATTTAGAAGTATAACAAAAAAATACATTATCGAATTCCAATAATTTCTCGGCAATATCAATATTACCGGTAAAATTATGAAATGCGATATTTGTTTGAAACTTTTGCGTTTTAAAAATCTTATAAATTTCATAATATGTTTTTCTGCTGTGAATAATAACAGGTCTATTATAACAATCTGCAAATTCTAATTGTTCGATAAAAACCTTTTTTTGAAATTCAATATTACTTTGAGAAAATGTATCAAGACCTATTTCGCCTATCGCATCAATATATTTAATATTATCAATCACCCAATTTTTATTAAAATGCTCTGTTTTTAAATATAAAGGATGAAGTCCAAAACTGAACAATAAATTTTTGAATTTTGTTTTTAATGGAAGCGCTTCATCAAAGTCTGCGATTGTAAGTAAACTATTGCAATAAAAATTTTCTGTAAATGTCAGCAGTTCTTCAAAAATATTTAATTCGCTAATATGACAGTGGCAATCAAAAAACATATATGTAATGACTCTTGCATTTGCGTATTTGCGCAAATACGCAAA